>JBGZHY010000056.1:0-36646 GCA_041848045.1 Lachnospiraceae bacterium | reverse complement strand
GCAACGCAGCAGATGGTAGAGAAGCACTACGGCTTCGGCGTTTTGCTGGAGGATGCGGTGGATTTTGCCATTGACGCATCTTATCCGGAAGCGGCAAAGGACTCCGGACTGGATATTGTTTCCAGGCCGGAAATCAGCATTGAAAGCATTGATAAGGGACAGGATTTTGTTTATAAGGCAAAGGTTGCGCTTCGTCCGGAGCTGACGCTGGGAGCCTATAAGGGCGTGGAAGTGGAGAAGGCAGTTACGGAAGTGACAGCGGAGGATATTGAAGCTGAATTAAAGCGGGAGCAGGAGCGCAATTCCAGGCTGGTAAGCGTGGAGAGAGCGGTAGAGGACGGCGACCATACGGTGATTGATTTCGACGGCAGCGTGGACGGCGTGCACTTTGACGGCGGAAAGGGAGAGGACTATCCTCTGGTTATCGGTTCCCATTCCTTCATCGAGGGCTTTGAGGAGCAGTTAATTGGTCGCGGCATCGGAGAAAGCTTCGATATTCAGGTTACCTTCCCGGAGAATTATCATGCCAAGGATTTGGCGGGAAAGCCGGCGGTATTCAAGGTTGCCATTAAGGAAATCAAGAAAAAGGAGCTGCCTGCTTTGGATGATGAGTTTGCAGGCGAAGTAAGCGAGTTTGAAACCCTTGCGGAATATAAAGAGGATTTGAAGAAGAAGCTGGCTGCCAGAAAGGAAGAAAGCGCCAAGGTACAAAATGAGAACGCCGTGCTGGAGAAGGTGGTAGAGGCGGCAGAGGTGGAGATACCGGCACCGATGCTGGAGAGCCAGATCGATACCATGATGAACGATTATGCCAGAAGGATGCAGGCGCAGGGTCTGCCTCTGGATCAGTATATGCAGTTTACCGGTATGACGGTAGAGAGTCTGCGGGAGCAGATGAAGCCGAATGCGGAAAGAAGCATTAAGACAAGGCTGACACTGGAAACCGTGGCTAAGGCGGAGAATCTGGAAGCGACGGAGGAAGATTTTGATAGGGAGTTGGGTAAGATTGCCGAGCAGTATAAGATGGAGCTTGCCAAGATTAAGGAGCTTTTCGGCGAGGAACAGCGCAAACAGATGGCCAATGACATCAAGGTGCAGAAGGCGGTAGAGTTTTTGGTGGCGCAGGCAAAGTTCGTATAATCGTGAAAAAACGGTAAAATAAGTGTGAACTTTGTATTTGCAGGGTCAAATTACTTGATTATCAAAATAGAAGATTGTATAATGATATGAGCTTGTCATTTCGACAGGCTCATACTGTTGTAGTGCAATCAAAGGAGGAGTGAAGATGAGTTTAGTGCCGACAGTCATAGAGCAAAGTTCCAGAGGGGAGAGAGCTTTTGACATATATTCCAGACTTTTGAAGGACAGAATCGTTTTTCTGAATGATGAGGTCAATGACGTGACCGCCAGCCTTGTAGTGGCGCAGATTTTGTTTTTGGAGTCGGAGGACCCGAATAAGGATATTCATTTGTACATCAATTCGCCGGGGGGAAGCGTGGTTTCCGGTATGGCGATTTACGATACCATGCAGTATGTAAAATGCGATGTTTCCACCATCTGTATGGGTATGGCTGCCAGCATGGGCGCTTTTTTGCTGGCGGGAGGAGCCAAGGGAAAGCGCTACGCTCTGCCGAATGCGGAGATTATGATCCATCAGCCTTCCGGCGGCGCCAAGGGACAGGCTACGGACATCAAGATTGTGGCGGACCATATTTTAAAAACAAAGCACAAGCTGAACAAAATACTGGCGGAGAATACAGGTCAGGCCCTGGAAACGGTAGAAGCGGATACGGAAAGAGATACCTATATGTCAGCGGAGGAAGCGCTGCAGTACGGCATTATTGATAAGGTGATTACCCATCATTAGGAGGACAGGTGGCAATTAAGGAAAAAGACAGGGACAAGAAAGTATGTTGTTCCTTTTGCGGAAAAGATGAAAGACAGGTAGAGCGTTTGATTTCGGGGCCGAACGGTATCTTTATCTGCGACGAGTGCGTGGATCTTTGTGTGGAGATACTTGCCGATGAGCTGGAGGATGCCGAGGACAGAAGAAGACCGAAGGCGGAGAGCATCCAGCTTTTAAAGCCGAAGGAGATCAAAAGCTTTTTGGATGAATATGTCATCGGACAGGAAGAGGCGAAGAAGGTCTTAAGCGTAGCGGTGTACAATCACTATAAGCGGGTTCTGTCCAGGCGGGACGATAATGTAGAAATTCAGAAGTCCAATATTTTGATGCTGGGTCCTACCGGCTCCGGCAAGACCTATTTGGCGCAGACCCTGGCAAAGATTTTGAACGTGCCTTTTGCCATTGCGGATGCCACCAGCCTTACCGAAGCGGGCTATGTGGGAGAGGATGTGGAGAACATTCTGCTTAAGCTGATACAGGCGGCGGATGACGATATAGAAAGAGCGGAGCACGGCATCATTTATATTGATGAAATTGACAAAATCACCAAGAAATCGGAGAATGTCAGCATTACCCGGGATGTCAGCGGCGAGGGCGTGCAGCAGGCGCTGCTGAAGATTTTGGAGGGAACGGTGGCAAGCGTGCCTCCTCAGGGCGGAAGAAAGCATCCGCAGCAGGAGCTTTTGAAAATTGATACCACCAATATCCTGTTTATTTGCGGCGGAGCCTTTGACGGTCTGGAAAAAATCATAGAGAAGCGCCTGAATAAGGGCAGCATCGGTTTCAATTCCGAAGTGGTGATGAAGAACAGCAAGGCGGCGGATGAACTCTTTAAGATGGTGATGCCGAAGGATTTGAGCAAGTACGGTTTGATTCCGGAATTTATCGGCAGAGTACCGGTTCAGGTATCCTTGGATATGCTGGACGAGGAAGCTTTGGTGAACATCCTGACGCAGCCGAAGAATGCGCTGACCAAGCAGTATCAGAAGCTTTTGGAGCTGGAGGAAATCAAGCTTGAGTTTACGCAAGAAGCCGTCAGGGAGATTGCCAGACAGGCATTGGAGCAGAAAACGGGAGCCAGAGGTCTGCGCAGCATCATGGAAAAGCTGTTGATGGAAATGATGTACGAGGTGCCTTCCCGAAATGATATCAGTATTTGCCGGATTGATGCCGATTCGCTGAAAACGGGCAAATATGAAGTGGTATACAGAGAGAAAACAAGTAAGATACAGAAATTAGGCTAAGAGTTTCGTCTGCGAAACTCTTTTCTTGAACTAAAGGACTGTGTACCGCGGCAGAGCTATACAAGGAAATGAGGTATGGACAATGGAAGATAAGAATAAGTATAAGCGGGTACCGAGTGTCGCCCTGCGCTCTTTGGTGGTTTTACCGGGAACGGTGGTGCATTTTGACGTATCCAGACAAAAATCCATCCGTGCCATTGAAAAGGCCATGGGTGAGGATGAAAAAATCTTTTTGGTGACACAGACGGACGCATCGACGGCGGAGCCGGAGCTGCAGGATTTATATCGCTACGGAACCTATTGCAGAATTAAGCAAATTGTGCGCTCCAACAATAAAAACAGCCTGCGGATTATGGTGGAGGGATTGGAGCGTTACGAGCTTTTGGAGATTGTAAGGGACACGGAATACGTCATCAGTCATATCCGCAGCGCAAAAAGCGAGGTTTTAAGCGGACAGGGCAATGACTATATCACCCGGGACGTGAAAGAGGCAATGCTGCGGGTGGTTAAGGAGCTGCTTGGAGAATATATCGGCAAGCAAAGGGACAGCGTGCCGGACAGATTGAAGAATCTGCAGCACGTCGAAGTGCTGGAGGAGCTTTTGCTGAAGCTTTCCGCCGACCTGATTATGGATTACAGGGTAAAGCAGGAGATTTTGGAAAGCGACAGTCTGGAAGAGATTTATGAACTGCTGGTATCCTATTTGCTGAAGGAAAATCAGATTATCGGCATCAAACAGAGCTTTCAGAACCAGCTGCGGGAGCAGATTGACAAAAATCAAAAGGAATATGTGCTGCGGGAGCAGTTAAAGCTGATACAGGCGGAATTGGGGGACAGCTCTCCGGTTTCCGAGGCGGACGAATATGAGGCGAAGTTGGAAAAGCTGCATATTTCCAAGGATTCCAAAGAAAAGCTGATGAAAGAAATCAACCGTTTCCGCTCCATGCCTACGGGCTCCCAGGAGCTGAATGTGGTGCGCAATTATCTGGAAACGGTATTTGACATTCCCTGGGACAAGAAGTCAAAGGACAATACGGACATCAAGAATGCCGCTAAAATACTGGATGATGAGCATTACGGACTGGAAAAGGTCAAGGAAAGGATCATCGAGTACCTTGCGGTGCGTATGCTCAATCCCAAGGGGCAGAGTCCGATTCTTTGTCTGGTGGGACCGCCGGGAACCGGAAAGACCAGTGTGGCAAGAAGCGTTGCCAATGCTCTGGGCAAGAAGTATATCCGTATCAGCCTGGGCGGCGTGCGGGATGAGGCGGAGATTCGCGGTCACAGAAAAACCTATATCGGCGCTATGCCCGGCAGGCTGGTGGACGGTCTGCGTCAAGCCAAGGTGAATAATCCGCTGATGCTTTTGGATGAAATCGACAAGGTAAGCAGCGATTATAAGGGAGATACCAGCTCAGCGCTTCTGGAGGTGCTGGATCCTGCGCAAAACCACAGTTTTCGGGATAATTATGTGGAAATCCCCATTGATCTGTCCAAGGTTTTGTTTATCGCAACGGCAAATTCGGTTTCCGGCATTCCCCGTCCTTTGCTGGACAGGATGGAATTGATTGAAATCAATTCCTACACGGAAAATGAGAAGTACCATATTGCCAAAGACTATCTGATCAAAAAGCAAAGGGAAGAAAACGGTCTGGAGGAAAAGGCGGTCAGCATTACGGATGAGGCGCTGCGCAAAATCATACACAACTATACCAGAGAAGCGGGTGTACGCCATTTGGAGCGCCAGATCGGCAATGTATTCAGAAAATGCGCCAGAAAGGTTCTGGAGGGCAGAAAAAGCAAGATTGTGGTGAATCCTGCACAGCTGGAGAAATTTCTCGGCAAGGAAAAAATCAGCTTTGAGCGGGCAAATGAAAAGGATGAGGTGGGCATCGTCCGAGGCTTGGCATGGACCAGCGTAGGGGGCGACACTTTACAGATAGAGGTCAATCTCATCAAAGGCAGCGGAAAGCTGGTGCTGACGGGTCAGATGGGCGAGGTAATGAAGGAATCTGCCAGCATTGCCTATACCTGCGTTAAGGCTCTTGCGGCAGATTACGGTATAGAAAGCAAAGATTTTGAAGAAAAAGATGTACATCTGCATATTCCGGCGGGAGCCGTACCGAAGGACGGTCCCAGCGCCGGTATTACCATGGCAACGGCGATTTTGTCCGCCTTTGCGGAAAAGAAGGTCAGCAAAGATGTGGCAATGACCGGTGAAATTACCCTGCGGGGCAGGGTACTGCCCATCGGCGGCTTAAAGGAAAAGCTCCTGGCTGCCAAGGCGGCGGGTATCACCAAGGTTTTGGTGCCGAAGAAAAACGAGGCGGATATCGCAGAGATTTCCGGGGAAATTTTGGAGGACTTGGAGCTGCATTATGCGGAGGATATCCGAGAGGTACTGCGTATTGCCTTGGTTTAAGGCAGGGGAATGAGGGATTTGAGATGGTGATCAAAGAAGCAATATTGGAAACGGTCTGCGGAATCAGCAGCGTATTTCCGAAGAACAGTTGTCCGGAAATTGCCTTTGCGGGCAAGTCCAATGTGGGCAAGTCCAGTTTAATCAACGCTTTGGTGAACAGGAAGTCTTTGGCAAGAACCTCCGCTTCACCGGGCAAGACCCGGACCGTCAATTTTTATAAAGTCAACGACTGCCTGTATTATGTGGATTTGCCGGGTTACGGCTATGCCAGAGCAAATGAAGAAATCAAGGCGAAGTGGGGGAAGATGATAGAGCGCTATCTCCACGGCTCCGAGCAGCTGAAGGCGGTGTTCTTACTCTTGGATATCCGGCACAGCCCTTCCGAAAACGATAAGCTGATGTATTGCTGGATAAAGGAACAAGGCTTTTCGCCCCTTGTGATTGCCACAAAGGCGGATAAAATCAAGCGTTCCCAGCTGCAAAAGCACATCAAAATGCTGCGGGAGGGCTTGGGAGAGGCGGAAAACCTGAAGATTTTTCCCTTTTCGGCACAGGATAAGCAGGGCAGGGAAGCCATTACGGAGGAAATCGAAGCCCTGATTTTGGGAAAGGGCACCGGGCAGTAAGGAGGAAGTATGGAACAGATGAACTTGTTTACTTCTTTTTCGGCATATCATCATTTTAACCAGCCCCTGGCAGCCAGGCTGCGTCCCCGCAATCTGGAGGAATTTGTGGGGCAGGGGCATTTGCTGGGACAGGGCAGAGTGCTGCGGGAAATGATGGATAAGGACTGTATCGGTTCCATGATTTTCTGGGGGCCGCCGGGCGTGGGGAAGACGACGCTGGCGCGAATCATTGCAGCCGGTACCGGATCCGTGTATATAGAATTTTCGGCGGTGCACCAAGGGATTAAAGAGATTAAAGAGATGATGAAGGAGGCGGAGCAGAATCGCCTTTTGGGCAGGCGCAGCATTGTGTTTGTGGATGAGATACACCGCTTCAACAAAGCCCAGCAGGACGCTTTTTTGCCTTATGTGGAAAAGGGCAGTATTGTACTCATCGGCGCCACAACGGAAAATCCCAGCTTTGAGGTGAATGCGGCCCTTTTATCCAGAGCCAGGGTCTTTGTGTTGCAGCCTCTGACAAAAGAAGATATTCTTACTCTTTTAAAAAGAAGCCTGGCGGATACGAGAGCCTTTCCGGATAAGAAGGTGGAGGTGGATGAGGATGCCCTGGACGCCCTTGCTCTCTATGCAAACGGCGATGCCAGAACGGCTCTGAACACTCTGGAGATGGCGGTTAACCATACGGCTTCCGAGGGGATGAGGGTACACATTACAAAGCAGATTTTCAGGGATTTGCTGGAAAAGAACGTATTTTTTTATGATAAGAACGGCGAGGAGCATTATAACCTGATTTCCGCCCTGCACAAGTCCATGCGTAATTCCGATCCGGATGCCGCCGTATATTGGTTGGGGCGCATGCTGGAATCGGGGGAGAAGCCCCTGTATATTGCCCGGAGGATTATGCAGTTTGCCAGCGAGGACATCGGTCTGGCGGATAACAGAGCCTTGACTTTGGCGGTGTCTGCCTACCAGGCCTGCCATTTTATGGGAATGCCGGACTGTGATTTGGCTTTGACCCAGGCGGTACTGTATATGGCGCTGGCGCCGAAGTCCGATTCCGTTTATCGGGCAAGGCTTAAAGCAAAAGAGGATGTTTTGCACAGCATGCAGGAGCCGGTTCCTCTGCACCTGCGCAACGGAAGCACGGCTCTGATGAAAGAACTGGGATACGGAAAAGGCTACCGCTATGCTCATCACTACGAGGGGCATACAACGGATATGCAGACCTTGCCGGAGTCTTTGCAGGAGAAGCGTTACTACGAAGCCGGAAGCTTGGGAGAAGAAAAGCTTCTTGCCCGGGAATGGGAAAAGCGGAAAGGAAGAAAAGCCGCAGAGGAGGACACAGTTTAGACACGGAGTTTACGTAAGATTTAATAATTGCTTAGAAGTCTTGCAAAGCCTTTTTTGATGGTGTAACATGGATAGCGTTCAGGCTTGGAAGTGTTATGGGCAGGTTTTAATAAGGAGAAAAAGGATGAAAAAAAATATAGTATTGAGCATGGCATTGGTTTCTCTGCTGGCGGCAGGCTGCTCGCCCGCCCGGCAGACTACGCAGGCGACAAGTCTTGCCGAAACAACGACTACACAGGCACAGAGCGAAAGCTCTACCGAAAACCTCAGCATGGAAAATCCCTTTATTGATGTAGGCAGCTTAGAAGAGGCGGCGGCAGAAGCGGGATTCAGTCTGGCTGCTCCGGAAAGCATGGAAGCCTATCCGAATAAAAGCATTCAGGTAATGCGTGATACCTTGATTCAGGTGGTATATCAGGGAGAGGAGCAGGAAATTACCATTCGCAAGGTTTTGGGCACCGGAGAAGAAGTGGTGGGAGATTATGTGGAATATCCGACGGTATCCGAGGTCATCATCGACAATAAGGCGGTGACCATAAAGGGAGAGGACGCCGTTATCCATCTTGCCGTCTGGGAATCCGAGGGATTTACCTATGCGATTTATTCCGGCGGCCTGAGCTTGGAGGAAATCACCGGATTGGTGGAAGCAGTAAAATAAAAATGATAAGCCGGTAAAGGAGTCTGCCTGAAACCGGCTTATATTAGTTGCAAAGCGGGCAATACAAAGAGAATGCGGGTCGAAAGGAAGGGCTATGACAAGGGAAGATATTTTCAGAATGGTGGAAGAAGAGGATGTGGAATTTATCCGTTTGCAGTTTACGGATATGTTCGGAATGATGAAAAACATTGCCATTACGGTAAGCCAGTTGGAAAAGGCGCTGTGCAATCGCTTTATGTTTGACGGTTCCAGCGTGGAGGGCTTTGTGCATATCGAGGATTCGGATATGTATCTGCATCCGGATATACGCACTTTTCAAATATTCCCCTGGCGCCCCCAGACCGGAAAGGTAGCCCGCTTTATCTGTGACGTGTATCGAGAGGATGAGCAGGCATTTGCCGGGGATCCCCGCCAGGCTCTGCGGAGAGCGGCAAAAAAGGCGGAAGACATGGGCTATCGCCTGTTTGCCGGCAGTGAGCTGGAGTTTATGCTTTTTACAACGGATGAGGAGGGGCAGGCGAGTATTAAGGCGAGCGACAAGGCTTCCTATTTTGACCTGGGACCTTTGGACACCGGTGAAAATGTGCGGCGTGACATTGTACTGAGCTTGGAGGATATGGATTATGAGGTAAGGGCATCTCATCATGAAATAGCCCCGGCACAGCATGAAATCGACTTCGGCTATATGGAGGTGTTGGATGCGGCGGACGGGATTATGACGGGAAAGCTTGCCATCAAGACCATTGCCAAAAAACACGGTCTGCATGCTTCCTTTATGCCCAAGCCCGTAGAGGGGCAAAACGGAAACGGCCTGCATCTGAATCTGGAGCTGCAAAATCTTTCGGGGAAAAATATCTTTGCGGATGCGGAAGATGAGAAGGGACTCAGTAAAACGGCTTATTATTTTATGGCGGGGATTTTGCATTACAGTCGGGAAATGGCGCTTTTAACCAATCCTCTGGTCAATTCGTACAAGCGACTCGTGCCGGGCTTTGATGCACCGGTGTACGTGACATGGAGCTCCAAAAGCAACCGCAGCACCTTGATACGCATACCGGGACATAAGGGCGGCGAAAGCGGTATAGAGTTGCGTCTGCCGGATACCGCCAGCAATCCCTATTTTGTGCTGGCAGCCTGTTTGCAGGCAGGATTGTACGGCATAGAGCAGCGCCTTACGCTGCCGGAAAGCATGAATGACAACCTGTTTGCCCTGCGTGAAAGGGAGATTGCCCAGAGGGGGCTGAAAACTCTGCCTTCTACCTTGGGAGAGGCCATAGAATGTTTTGAAAAAAGCGCTTTTATGAAGGAGATTTTGGGAGAGCACAGCTTTGTGCATTATTTGGAGGCAAAAAAGCAGGAATGGAGGGAGTATTCCCGGTCGGTATCCGGCTGGGAGCTGCAGCAGTATCTGCATAAATATTAAACGAGGAAATAAATAAAGGATAAAGGAGGTGCGGCAATGGCGGAGCTTGTGGTGGCTTTTCCCAAGGCGGAAGAAGCAAAAGCGGTCAAGAATATACTGGTCAAAAACGGTTACCATGTTGTCGCAACCGCCTTAAACGGTGCCGCCGCTTTGCATCAGGCAAGTGTTTTGGAGGAAGGTATTTTGATTTGCGCCTACGGATTTCCGGATATGATTTATACGGAAATCCGACTGCACCTGGACGCCGCAATCCGTATGCTTTTGATTGCCCATCCTTCCAGGGTGGGGGAGGACCTGCCGGAGAATGTCATATTTTTGCCCATCCCCTTGAAGGTGCATACCTTGCTGGAATGTTTGAAGCAGCTGGAGGAGCGCGGCAGTCGCTCGGGAAGAAGGCGTCGGCGCAGTATGCAGCGTTCTGCGGAGGACTTGGCTATCCTTGACAAAGCCAAGGCGCTCTTGATGGAAAAGAAGGGAATGCGGGAGGATGAAGCCCATCGTCATATACAAAAAACCAGTATGAACAGGGGGGGCTCCATGGTAGAAACCGCCGCCATGTTCATCAGTCTGTATCAGGAAGAAAGGGAATAGATGAAGATAAAATTTACAAAAATGCAGGGAATAGGCAATGATTATGTATACATAGATTGTTTTCGGCAAAAGCTCAGAGATCCCGCGAAGCTGGCACCGATTGTAAGCGACAGGCATTTCGGCATCGGCAGCGACGGCTTGATTCTGGTCTGCCCCGGAGAAAAGGGTGATGTGCGTATGGAAATGTACAACAGGGACGGTTCTCTTGCCGGAATGTGCGGAAACGGTGCGCGATGTGTGGCAAAATTTGCCTATGATGCAGCTTATGTGCAAAAGGAGCACTTTCTGCTGGAAACCGGTGCAGGTTTAAAAGAGGTTTGGATTCGGGAGAAAAATCCGGACGGCAGCGCCAAAATGATAGAAATTGACATGGGTATTCCGAAAGCGGCAAAAAATTTTCCGGAGGAAATCGAGGTTTTGGGAAAGAGGGAATTTTTTATGGAGGTGGATATGGGCAATCCTCATGCCGTTTATCGGGTGGAGTCGGAAGAGGAACTGCAGGCTCTTGATCTTAAGCGCATCGGACCGGCTTATGAGAACCATCCCCGCTTTCCTTTGAAGGTCAATTCCGAGTTTATTTACATTCGGGACAGAGAAAACATCCTGATGCGGGTATGGGAACGGGGCTCGGGAGAAACTCTCGCCTGCGGAACCGGCGCCTGTGCCAGCGCATATGCGGCGATATTGCTGAAGGAAGCGGAGCATAAGCTGTGCGTGCACCTGCCGGGAGGAGCTTTGCAGATTCGCTACGAGGCGGACAGCGCCCATTTGTTTATGTGCGGGGAGGCAAAGACCGTATTTCGGGGAGAGATAGATCTGGAGGACTAGGATTTTGCAATGACTTTTTTTGGCAAGGTATTTGACATAAAATTGTAAGAAAAGCTTTTCACAAAAACCGGCTTCTTGTTGAGAAAGCGTATATATTTTGCTGCAGGAAATTGTATATTTTTACGAATAAAAAGCCTTGTTTTTTCACGGCTTCCGGGACATTCCTGCTTTCTGTCAAAATATCCTTCGGAAATGTAAGGGGAAATACCCAATATAGAGAAAATGGATAAAAAATATACCGTTAAAGCGACAAAAATATTTGCTTGCTTTCGTGCACATTTTGCATTAAAATGAGCACAAACATTTTAAGGAGGATTATAATATGTTCACTACAAAAAGAAATGTTGTAACCAACATTCTTTTAACCATTGTTACCTGCGGTATCTGGGGAATTGTGTGGATGATCCAGCTCGTAGACGATGTGAATGCGGCAACCAGAAGTACAGATGCCCCAAGCGGCGGTATGGTATTTTTGCTGAACATGGTTACCTGCGGTATCTATATGCTGTTCTGGTTTTACAAGGCAGGGGACAGACTGGATACGGCAAGAGCGGCGCACGGTTTGTCATCCAAGGACAGGGGAATGATGTATCTGCTGTTATCTTTGTTCGGTCTTGGCCTTGTAAGCTTCGCTTTAATTCAGAGCGATTTGAATGAGATTGCAGATGTGAACCTGGGACAGGGACAGAGTATTCAGCAGTAATGCGGGAGAGAATCTCTGGGGTCTTAAAATGGGTGCCGGTATGTGTGATACTGGCACTCCTTTTTTATAGCTCCTACTTTACGGGAATCGGCATTCCCTGTCCGGTAAAAAGCCTGACCGGCTTGTCCTGTCCAAGCTGCGGCATTACAAGAATGAGTGTACATTTTATACATGGGGATTTCCGGGGAGGATTTTACTACAATCAGATAATGCCCTTCGTTCTGCCGATTGTGGCGCTGTTGGTGGGACTGCATATCCTGCGCTACATCAGAACGGGAAAGGCAGAGCCGGGAAAAGCGGAGCTTGCCGTGGAAATTGTGCTGATTGTATTGCTGTGTGTTTATGGCGTTGTGCGTAATCTTCCGTTTTATCCCTGGAAAATTTAAAAAGGAAGCGACCTTCTGTTCGGAATCGGACCTTGATAAAGTCTGTATTTCGGAGAGAAGGTCTTTTTTTGTTCGGAGAAGAGGAGATTTGGGAGAAGGCTTAAAAATATATAAAGGAAATGGATTTGAAATAAAATTTTTGTGGGCTATTACCATAATTAAAACTGTTAATAAATGAAGAAAAAGGATAATGCACAAGGAGAAAAGATTTTATTTGTATATATTTCTGAAAATAAAGAGAAAATATTGCGCGTGTATGTATAAATGTTATAATGAAGACAAAGCAGGGTTTAGGAACCTGTTTTTGTACTTACCATATCTGTGGCACATTTCGGTGCTTTCTATTTTGGGAGGGGAAATAATGAGAAGGAAAGTAAAATCTTTTGCAGCCTTATTACTGATTTGCAGTCTGGTATGCAATCAGGCATTTGTATCTATGGCGAACATTTCTGAGGGGGCGGCTGCATTTGGGGCTCTGCCTGTGCCGGCTACGGCTTCGGAGGCAGAGGAGTCTGCAGAAATCAGCCTATCGGGAATATCTTCCGATTCCGGAGAAACATTCACAGAAGTGTATATTGATGACGGGAATATACAAATTGAAGATGAGAGAATTTATACCTAGTGCTATTGGTGAAAGCGCAGTTCCGGATTTTTAAGCCATAAGATGGAGATAAGATATGAAAACAAAAAAAAGAAAAAAGATTTTGGGCATATGTCTTCTTTTGCTGTTGCTTACATCGGGCGGCGGTCTTTACCTTTTGGTAAACAATGTAAGAGAGAGGTATAAAATCGAAAATATGCGGAAAGCCTTACAGGATGAAGGAGCCATTATATTTGCAGCAAATTTGGCGAAAGGAGAAAGAGAAAGAGAAAGAGGACTGTTTCTTTATCACCCCGGAGAGAACAGACTGGAATTTTTGTTTAATGGATGGCATGATTATAAAATAGGCGATATGAGGTACAATAAAAGCAGAACAAGGATGCTGGTGGCTTTGTTCCATGGAAGGCAAGCGGGCATCTGGGAGTATGACATGGAGAAGGCAAGCTGGACACCCGTGATAGAGCAGAGAGATTTGGCTACCTATTTTAAAAGAGAGGATATTGTGCATCCACAGAATCCTTTCTATTTCGGAGATGATTACTTGTTTGAGTTTGATAATGTCCTGTACAGATTGTCTAAGGATGGGGATGAATGGGATGTAAGTATGGTGTATCAAAAAGATGATGCTGTAGATTATTTTGTTTTTGAAGAGGGAGAAGGTGCTCTCTTGGTAGAATCCCGGGTGCGTAAGGAGTTTGATAAAACGGTTCGCTATGATAAATATAATCCCTATGATTCCGTAGAGTACGTTATCAGTAAAGAAAATTTGTATAAAGACGGAACGGATGCCTGGATTCGAGGTTCGGATTTTGTTGTTGCAGAGAGGTCGAAAAAGATAATACAAAAAATGAAGAAGAGTATATGGATATGTGATATGCAAAACGGAGAGTTCCATTGTTTGCTGGAGTATCCTAAGAAAAACGGAGAAATCAAAACTGTCTGTGTATCGCCGAGCGAGCGCTACATATTTTATACGGTGCATGTGGGAAGTATTTTCTCATGTGAGGGACGGAGAGATTTTTATGTAGCCGACATACAGACAGGAGAAAGTGTTTGCTTGTGGAAAAGCAGCTCGGGTGATTATTTTATGGATTTTGTATGGTAGGGCTGAGCACCGAGGTGTTTGGTTATTCGTCGGTACTTTCCGGTTTGCCGGGAAGTACCGTATGGCAGATCCGGAAGTCAAATGGGGACGAAAGGTGGAAAGGATGAGCTTACTTATAATGGACTATGCAATAGCCAGGCTGCAGCTTACACGAGGTCTTCCGGGGAGTCCGTTTTTGTTCTTGTTTTTTGTGGTATGGTTCGGTCTTGCGGGTTATTTTAAAGATGACTATATCCGGTCAGCCGAAGGGAGAGATAAATGGATAGAAAAACTTATACAAGATATGCGTATGCAAAATATAGAGTTAAGCGATGAAGAAATTTTGAACCATAAAAAAATATATGATGAAGTATTTGCGGGTGACAGGGAGCGGATGGAAAGGTATACGATTATCCCGATGAATACCTTCTTGTATATGCTCTTTCCGTTATGGTATTTGCACAAGGCAAAAAATATCTGCCTAAGCGCCGTGATATACCTCAGTGTCATAAGATGCATCAATCTGATTTATGTCATAGCCTGGCTTATACAGGATGAGGCGCTGAAGATGATGTTTATGAATATATGTATGCCGATTATATTAAATATATATATGATATATGCTGTACACCATCCGAGAAAGAGTACAACCCTGAGAGGAAGAGTTGAGGTGGCGATAATGGCTTCTATTACAGCACTCATAGCGATTCTGAGCTTTATTCGTTTTAACAAAGCATACTTTTTCGGCTAGGTTTTGTGTTTTTCTACCGCTTAGAGCAGCCTGCGCCTGCCGGTAGGGCAAGCGCAGGTAAAAATAGAAGGATTCAGGCAGGAATATGAGGGGGTAAATAGATGAAAACAAAAAAACGAAAAAGGATTTTGGGCATATGTCTTCTTTTGCTGGTGCTTACATCGGGCGGAGGTCTTTACCTTTTGGTAAACAATGTAAGAGAGAGGTATAAAATCGAAAATATGCGGAAAGCCTTACAGGATGAAGGAGCCATTATATTTTCAGCAGATTTGGCAAAAGGAGAAAGTGGATTGTTTCTTTATCACCCCGGAGAGAACCGACTGGAATGTATATCCGAGGAATGGAGTAACCATGAAATACACGATATTACATATCATAAAAACAGAACAAAGATACTAACAGCTTTGCTGTATGGAAGTCGAGCGGGCATCTGGGAGTATGACATGGAGAAGGCAAGCTGGACACCCGTGATAGAGCGGAGAGATTTGGCTACCTATTTTAAAAGAGAGAAGATTGCGCATCCATATAATCCTTTCTATTTCGGAGATGATTACTTGTTTGAGCTTGATAATGTCCTGTACAGATTATCCAAGGATGGAGATGAATGGGATGTAAGTATCGTGCATCAAAAAGATGATGCTGTAGAGTATTTTGTTTTTGAAGAGGGAGAAGGCGAGCTTCTGGTGGAGTCCGGGGTGTGGAAGGAGTTTGATAAAACGGTTCGCTATGATAAATATAATCCCTATGATTCCATAGAGTCCGTTATCAGTAAGGGAAATTTGTATAAAGAGGGAACGGATGCCTGGATTCGAGGTTCGGATTTTGTTGTTGCAGAGAGGTCGAAAAAGATAATACAAAAAATGAAGAAGAGTATATGGATATGTGATATGCAAAACGGAGAGTTCCGTTGTTTGTTGGAGTATCCTAAGAAAAACGGAAAAATCGAAACTGTCTGTGTATCGCCGAGCGAGCGCTACGTATTTTATACGGTTTATACGGTGCATGTGGGAAGTATTTTCTCATATAAGGGACGGAGAGATTTTTATGTAGCTGACATACAAACAGGAGAAAGTGTTTGCTTGTGGAAAAGCAGTCTGGGTGATTATTTTATGGATTTTGCATGGTAGGGCTGAGCGCCGTGGTGTTTAATTGTTTGAAGGTAAGGAAGGGATGAGATGAAAAATAAGTTTAAGCTTTATATGATATCGGTTATGCTTGTGTGCATGCTTGTTTGTACAGGTATTGCTTTATATAAGGGGCTGACTGAGCAAAGGGTAGTGAAAAATTTGGGAGAAGACAGGCAAATCATATTTGCGGCGGATTTACGGGAAGGGGGAAGAGGCACTTATGTGTATACTGTTTCCGACTCTACGCTTCACAAGCTGTCGGAGGATGTTTTTCACAATCTGTCCTTTTTTCCGGATAGCGGGAAATTGGTAGGGGTGCTTAATGAGGAGCGATACCAGGGGCTGGCGGAATACAGAATGGAAGAATCGGAAACGACCATCCTGCTGAACGCGGAAGAGCTGAGGCATTATTTTCCGGATCCGGTTGTTTTTGAAGGTAGAGAAGATATTTTAAAGATAAAAGGAATACAGCCTGTCGATGAGGGGATTTTGTTTGACTATATGTTCAATGTATATCAATTTTCCGTAAAGGATAAGAAAAAAGAACTTGAAAGAGTTTATGACGGTACGGTGGATATGCGTTCTTACATCCCTCTTTCAGGAGGGGACAGCTTCATCGTCGGTACTTTCCGGCTTGATGGTAAGTACCGTATAGATAAAAATTATACGGACGGGAGCCATCCGAAGTTTATTTGTTATGGAGGACCATTGATGGCATGCAGCAAGGATGGCAGTACACTGGTGTATATGAATCAGGACAGGATATATAGGCGCGCTATGGAAAAAAGAAAAGCCAAGGAATTGGATATGCATTTGCCGATGTTGGGAGAAATCAAATATCTTTCGCTGTCCGCTGACGAAAGGTATGTTGCATATCTGCGAAAGGAGAATGCCATCATTCCTTTTTTCACCGATACGTACAAATTGTATGTAGCTGATATTCATACGGGAGAGAGTGCTCTGTTGCAGTCCTGGGATGAGGAAAATGAATTTTATGGCTTATCCTGGTAGAGGCCATAAACAGCTTGTCGAATGAGGACGAAAGGTGGAAAGGATGAGCTTACTTATAATGGATTATGCAATAGCCAGGCTGCAGCTTACACGAGTCCTTCCGGGGAGTCCGTTTTTGTTCTTGTTTTTTGTGGTATGGTTCGGTTTTGTGGGCTATGCAACAGATGACTATATCCGGTCACCCGAATGGAGAGATAAATGGAAGAGTAATTTTGACGCCTACTTTATGGACTTTGCATGGCAGTAAATATAGGTGTCGGGATATCTGATGATTCAAAAAATGCCGCAGGCAATGTCTTACACATGCTTTGCGGCATTTTCATCAACAGGGGAAGAGGGGCTCGAACCCCCATTTACGGTTTTGGAGACCGTTGCTCTGCCATTGAACTATTCCCCTAGTCCTGAACGCTAGGACAGTTTAGCACAATAATAGTTGACTGTCAAGCGAAATCATTCCCTGCTGCTCATCAGGCGGAGCATCAAAAACTGGTAGATTTCCTGGTTGCGTTTTTCCCAATTGTCGCACATTCTCTGGGCTTGTTCCTTGGCGGGAACGGATAGGTCAAGGGCAATCAAAATATCCCTGCCCTCCCGCACCTCACAATGTACCATGTAATCATTTTTCTCGCTCTGATAATAGCTGGCACTGCAGCTGGATTCGTTGCGCATACGGAACTTGTTTTCTTTTAAATAGTTCCCGATGTCGGCGGTGATGGCGGAGGGAATATCCTTGCCGAAAAATTCCAGGGTTTGTTCTCCTTCCGTACTGATATGATAACGGCTGGAATTGTGCGTACTTTCCACGCGAATCAAGCCGGAGGAAATCAATTCAGCCAGTGCCTGTTGCAAGTTGGAATAATCCGTATAGCCCTGGTTTAAAAAGAACTCCGATATTTGGCTGTTGCTGATGGGGAAATTAACATGGCTGAGCATGTATAAAATCATCAGTTTATATAAGGTCATGGAATCTTTAATCATACTGCCTCTCCCGTGCATGAAGACTTAATTATGTTTATGATAGCAAGATTATACGGGAAATTCAATAGCAAAGTATTGACATTTAAAAGGTCGGAGAGTATGATGTAGGAAACCGTTGACTGGGAGATAAAACATAATAGTCGCTTACAGAGAGTTTGGGCTGCTGGAATCCAAATAGAGATGACGTTTTGTAAATGGACCCACGAGGGCTTGGTCAAAGTGTCGGTACAGGCACGAGTATTCCAAGACGGCAGCCACCGTTAGAGGGCGGAAGATGTGATGGCATTTTCATAAAAGTGGGTATGTATATACCAATAAAGGTGGTACCGCAGGCGTTCGCTTGTCCTTTTAAGAGGACAGGTGTTTTTTTATTTATGGGAAAACTTTAAGGTAAAGGATACCGGCGAAATATGAAAAGCTTCAAAAATTGAAACTTTACGTATGGAGGAGAAAAATCATGAAAAGACAAATGAAAGCAATTTTGGCAGCGGCAATGGCAGGGGTTTTGACAGCCTGTGTACCGACACAGACTGCACAAACGACACAGGGGACGCAAAGCCCGCAGACGGAGCAGGCAAGCCCGCAGGCGGAAGGCGGCAAAGAGGCAGATCGGCTGCCGCGTTTGGGGGTGATTCAGTTGATGGAGCATACCTCCTTAAATATCATTTATGATTCTTTTGCCCGACAGTTGGAAGAATTGGGCTACAAGGACGGAGAAAATATTCTGATTGACTTTCAAAATGCGCAGGGGGAAATGTCCAATATTTCCAGCATTGTGCAGACCTTTGAGGGCTCCAAGCCGGATGTGCTGGTGGCGATTACCACGCCGGTTGCTCAGGGCAGTATGGGACTTGCGCAGTCTGTACCGGTGGTGTTTTCGGCGGTAACGGATCCGGTGGGTGCAGGTCTGGTTACCGATTTAAATACTACGGATAAGGGGATGACCGGTACCTCCGATGTGATTCAAGTGGACAAGATTATGGATTTGGCATTGGAAATTACGCCGGATATACAGAATATCGGATACATTTACAATGCGGGAGAGGACAACTCCGTAAGCAACTTGGAAAAGCTGGAGGCTTATGCCGGAGAAAAGAATTTAACGGTAGTCCCTACGGCGATTACCGGCAGTGCCGAGCTGCAGACGGCAGCTTCGACGATGGTGGAGAAGGTGGACGCTATTTTTGTGGCAAATGACAATACGGTGGCGGAGGCTATGCCGATTTTGATGTCCGTTGCCAATGCGGCTAAGGTGCCGGTGTACGTAGGGGCGGATTCCATGGTTATGGACGGCGGTTTTGCGACGGTGGGCATTGATTATACGGAGCTGGGCAAGGAAACCGCCAATATGGTGGATGCCATTTTAAAGGGAAAGACGCCGGCGGAGATACCGGTAAAGGTATTTCAGGATGATTTAAATATTTATGTCAATACGGATACGGCGGCGGCTCTTGGCATTACCTTGCCGGATTCACTGATCAACAATGCCAAGTACGTAGAAATTAAAAATCAGTAAGGAATATAGAAGCATGGCAATATCAACAATCATCGGAAGTGTGGAGCAGGGACTTATTTTTGCCCTCTTGGCTTTGGGGCTGTTTATCGTTTTCAGAATACTGGATTTGCCGGATTTGACGGTGGACGGAAGCTTCGTGACGGGACTGGCGTATTCGGCATTGTGGGCACAGGCGGACAGGCCTTTCGTGGGGATTCTGATGGGCTGTCTGGGAGGAGTTGCGGCGGGAGCCGTAACGGGAATACTGCATACCAAGTTAAAGATACATGCGATTTTGGCGGGCATTTTGACCATGACGGGTCTGTATTCCATCAACCTGATGCTGATGGGGGACAAGCCGAGTATCTTCTTTTTCGGAAATAAAACCATGTTTTCTCCCATGGAAAATCGTTTTTTTGTGCAGGGTACGGATGTGGGAAAGCTGCTTTTGCTGTCGCTTATTGTTGCGCTCCTGCTGTGCCTTTTGTATTTGTTTTTTAAGACCCGGACAGGCCTGTCTTTACGGGCCACGGGGGATAATGAGTGCATGGTTCGCAGCTCCAGCATCAATACGGATGCCATGAAGATTTTGGGCTTTGTGCTTTGCAATTTGCTGGTTGCTTTTTCGGGGGCGGTATATGCCCAGTATAATATGACGGCGACAAACGGCATGGGAACCGGTATGCTGGTGCTGGGACTGGCAAGCATCATTATCGGAGAAACCATTGTGGGGAAGCGGGGCATGCTCAGGCATTTACTGGCGGTGGTTGCGGGCGCCGTCATATACCGGATGATGCTGACCTTTGCTTTTACCCTGGGGCTGCCGCCGGTGCATCTAAAGCTTTTTTCGGCATTGATTGTGGTGCTTGCCATCAGTCTGCCGACGATTCAGCCGAGATATCAGAAGTGGAGAAAAAGGCATGCTGGAAATTAAAGATTTAAAAGTGGTGTTTAATCAGAATACGGTGAATGAAAAAGTGGCTTTGGAGGGCGTTAATCTGCGCCTGTATCCGGGAGATTTTGTAACGGTCATCGGCAGCAACGGTGCCGGAAAATCTACGCTGCTTGGCGCCATCGCAGGAGATGTGGAGGCGGATGGCGGCAGAATTTACAACAAGGGCAGGGATATTACCTATGAGCCGGTGCACAGGCGGGCGAGATATATCGGCAGGCTGTACCAGGACCCTTTAAAGGGGACGGCACCGAATATGAGTATTGAGGAAAATCTGGGTCTGGCATTTGCCAGAGGGAAAAAGCCTCGCTTCGGCTTTGCCGTACGGAAGACGGAGCGCAAGCTTTTTAAAGAGGTATGCGCAGCGCTGGGTCTGGGACTGGAGAGCAGAATGAAAAGCCCCGTGGGGCTTTTAAGCGGCGGACAGCGGCAGGCGCTGACTCTGCTGATGGCAACGCTGGAAGCGCCGGAGCTTTTGCTTTTGGACGAACATACGGCGGCTCTGGATCCGAAAACAGCCCTGCAGATATTGGAGATTACCAAAGACATTGTGGAACGAAACAAAATCAGCACCCTGATGATTACCCACAATATACAAAATGCGCTGGATTACGGCAACAAAACCTTGGTGATGAGCCGGGGAAGAATCATCAGGCTTCTGGAGGGGGAAGAAAGGGCTTCCATGAAAATAGAAGATATTATGAAATTGTATGCGGATCAGGGGGAGTTGCTGAGCGACAGGAGTTTACTGGCATAAATAGGAGGTGGGGAATACCCCGCCTTTTATAGTTTTTAACTATATCTGCTTATATGATATTGGATACAGGACGGTGCTTGCAGGATGGCACAAAGTTCGGTAAGATAGAGCGAATACATTTGTAAGAGGAGAAGAGATGCCGGATTTAGCAGTACAGTTGACAAAGGAGGATATGCCGGAAATATTGCGGTATCTGGAGTACCACGGGCAGGAAATGGATGAAGCTTTACGTTTGCAGTTGGAAAGCTGTATACATCGGGTGAATCTTGCCGCCAAGCCTAAGTTCATCACCAAAGAGTATATGCTTGAGGAGGAAGGGGTATTTCCGGAGGAACTGCTTTTTTTGACGGGTCAGGATATCGTAAAGCATATAGAGGGCTGCCATAAGCTGGTTTTGTTTGCGGCTACCCTGGGGGCGGATGTGGAAAAGGCGATTCGGATTGCAGGGATTAAAAATGTGGGGGATTCGGTAATGATGGACAGTTGTGCCAGTACCCTGATTGAGGCGCTTTGCGACACCTTGGACGCGCAGCTGCGTTTGGAGAATGCCGGAAAGTATCTGACCTTTCGCTTTTCTCCGGGTTACGGGGATTTGCCCATTACCGTGCAGAGAAGCTTTGCGGCTTTGTTGGATACGGGGCGTAAAATCGGCCTGTCTGTCAGTGATTCCGGTATTATGATACCCCGTAAATCGGTGACGGCCATTATCGGCGTGTCCCATAGAGAGCTAAAACGTGAAAAGTCGGGCTGTAAGGGCTGCAATAATATTAAAGCCTGCAGATTTTTAAGGAGAGGTGTGCGCTGTGGAAGATAGAGTGCTGATATTGGACGGTGGAATGGGCACCATGATTCAGGAGGCGGGTATGCCTGCCGGAGAGCATCCGGAGGTTTTTGGATACAGGCATCCGGAAGTGATTAAGGATATACACAAAAAATATTTGTTGGCAGGTGCACAGGTACTGTATGCCAACACCTTCGGTGCCAATGCCCACAAGCTTGCGGGCTGTCCGATTGACACCGAAACGGCGATTTGCCACGGTATTCGCCTTGCCAGGGAGGCGATACGGGAGCTTAAGGAGGCGGGGGCAAAGGATGTGTTCGGCATGGCGCTGGCAGAGAAAGAGTTGCGGGTGGCGGCGGATGTGGGGCCTATAGGAGAGCTTTTGGAGCCCCTGGGAACTTTGCGCTTTGAGGAGGCTTATGCGGTATACCGGGAAGTGATGTGCAGTGCCAAAAAGGCCGGAGCGGATTTGATTGCCATTGAAACCTTTACGGATTTGTATGATGCCAAGGCGGCAGTGCTGGCAGCAAAGGAGCACAGCGACCTGCCGGTTTGGGTGACCATGACCTACGAACAAAGCGGGCGTACCTTTACCGGAACCAAGATTGCTTCCATGGCGGTAACTTTGGAGGGCTTGGGGATAGATGCCATCGGTTTTAACTGTTCTCTGGGACCGAAGGAGATTTTTGCCCTGACCCGGGAGCTGCGAGAGTGGACAAGTCTGCCGATAATCATTAAGCCTAATGCGGGTCTTCCCAATCCGGCAACCAATCTGTATGATTTGAGCGCCGAGGATTTCGGCAAGGATATGCAGGCCTATATGTCTTTGGGGGTATCCTGCATGGGAGGCTGCTGCGGCACGACGCCGGCATATATCAGGAGCCTGATTGAGCATATCCGCTCTTATTCGGGGACGGTCAAAGAGCCTCCGAAACGCCGAAATGGTATTTGCTCATCCTCCCTTATGGTGGAATATGGCGGCGTCAAGGTGGTGGGAGAGCGTTTAAACCCTACGGGAAAGAAGCGTTTTGCCGCTGCCCTGCTGGAGCGGGATATGGACTATATCTGCGCCATGGCTTTGGAGCAGGAAGAAAGCGGCGCCGATGTGCTGGATGTAAATGTGGGAGTTCCGGGTGCGGATGAGGCGGCGCTGATGACGGAAGTGGTCAAAACGGTGCAGAGCATTGTCAGTCTGCCTCTGCAGATTGATTCCAGTAATCCCGAAGCAATAGAAGCGGGGCTTAGGGTATGTAACGGAAAAGCCATCATCAATTCCGTCAACGCGGATGAAGAAAAGCTGGAGGCTATTTTGCCCCTTGCGAGGAAATACGGTGCGGCAGTGGTGGGGCTGGCGATGAATGAGGGCGGTATTCCGCAAACTGCCGAGGAGCGGGTGGCTCATGCAAGGCATATTATGGAGCGTGCCATCGCCTACGGTATTCCCAAGGAGGACATCATCATCGACTGTCTGACGCTGACGGTCAGTGCGCAGCAGGAGCAGGCAAGGGAAACTTTGCAGGCCGTACGCAGGGTGCATGAGGAACTGGGGCTTTCCTGTACGCTGGGAGTCAGCAATATCAGCTTCGGACTGCCGGCACGGAGCCTTATTACGGAGAATTTTTTGATACAGGCTATGCAAAACGGCTTGGATTTTCCGATTATCAATCCCAATATAGACGGCGTCATGAATGCCGTGAAAGCCTATCGTGTGCTTTCGGGGGAGGATAAGAACTGCGCCGCATATATCGAGTGTTTTGCCGAGAAAAAGGAGGAAGAGCCTCCCAAAAAGCAAGGCTTGTCGGAGGAGGGGGAGAGCATAGAATCCGCCATTTTAAAGGGTTTAAAGGAGAAAACCGCCGCTTTAACCGGGAAGCATTTGGAAAGCATGACGGAGATGGAGGTCATTAACCGGCTTTTAATACCGGCATTGGATGTGGTGGGAGAGCGCTATGAGAAGCAGATTTTGTTCCTGCCCCAGTTAATTAACGCTGCCAATGCGGCACAGGCGGGCTTTGATTTGATTAAGGAGCGTATTGCCCTAAGAGGGGGCGAGAGCCTTGTGAAGGGGAAAATAGCTTTGGCGACGGTGAAGGGCGACATTCATGACATCGGAAAGAATATCGTAAAGGTGATTTTGGAAAATTACGGCTATAAGATGATTGATTTGGGCAGGGATGTGCCGGTTGAGCGTGTGGTGGAAACGGTGCTGCGGGAGGACTTGCAGCTTTTGGGCTTGTCCGCCCTGATGACCACGACCCTGCCTTCCATGAAAGCTACCATAGAGGCGGTGCGGGCGGTGAAGCCGGAGTGCAAAATATGGGTAGGGGGAGCGGTATTAACGCCGGAATATGCCATGGAAATGGGAGCCGATTATTACGCCAAGGACGCACGGGCTTCGGTGGATATTGCAAGGGAAGTATTGGGATAAGAGGAAAAGATGATAAGAAAAACGGAAATACTGGCACCGGCAGGCTCTTACGAGAGTTTAAAGGCGGCGGTCAATGCAGGAGCCGATGCGGTATACATCGGCGGATCCCTCTTCGGTGCGAGGGCGAGTGCCGCAAGCGTAGGGGAGGGAGCAGAGAGCATCATAGAGGGAATTGCCTATGCCCATCATTTCGGCGTTAAGGTCTATCTGACGGTGAATGTGCTGGTGAAAGAAAGGGAGATGAAGGAGCTGTACCCTTATCTGCTGCCCTTTTACAAGGCGGGGGCGGATGCTTTTATTGTACAGGATTTGGGGGTATTGAAGCATTTGCATGCCCTGTTTCCGGATATTGAGAAGCATGCCAGTACCCAAATGAGCATTATGGGTCAGGAGGCCGTGGATATTTTAAGGAAGTACGGCGTCAGCCGCATCGTTCCGGCACGGGAGCTTTCCCTGAAAGAAATAGGGGAAATCTATAAAAATACCGGCATAGAAATCGAAAGCTTTGTTCACGGAGCTCTGTGTTATGCGTATTCGGGGCAGTGTCTGATGAGCTCTCTCATCGGCGGCAGAAGCGGCAATCGGGGACGCTGTGCCCAGACCTGTCGTTTGGAATACGACTTGTATGATGAGAAGCGGAGGAAGCTGAATCGGACCGGGGAAAGGCATTTGCTCAGCTGCAAGGATTTGTGCGCTCTGGATATTTTACCTTCCTTAATCGAAGCGGGTGTATATTCCTTAAAGATCGAAGGGCGCATGAAGTCGCCGATCTATACGGCGGGCGTTGTCAGTATATGGCGAAAATACGTGGATTTATATGAGAAAGAGGGCAAAGCCTCCTATAGAGTTGCTCCGGAAGATAAGCGGCTTTTGTTGGATTTGTTCGACAGAGGCGGACATACGGAGGGCTATTACAGGCAGCATAACGGCAGAGATTTGATTGCCCTGGAGGGAAAGCCTAAGCAGCGTATCGTCAATGAAGCCTTTCAGCATGATTTGGAAGAAAGCTATCTGCGGACTGTGCGCAGACTTCCTGTATCGGTGCGGGTGGACGTGACTGCGGGGCAGGAAATGCGGATGCAGGTAAGACCCTCGGAAGCACGAGATAACGGATTGCAGTATTCGGCTTCATGGGGGATACCGGAGCCTGCCGCTAAGCGGGGAGTAAGCAGAGAGGATATTGCAAAGCAGATTGGCAAGACGGGCAATACCTTGTATGAGATGGCAAAGCTGGATATTCATTTGGAAGAGGGGCTGTTTGTGCCGGTGAAAATGCTGAATGAGCTGCGGCGCAGAGCTCTGGAAGGCTTCGGCAAGGCGCTCATCGGGCAATATGAAAGAAGGGAGCCGACTTTGCCCGTGCAAAGTCCTTCGCCTTTGATTTCCTCTTCGGGAAAAAAGGGGGAGAGGGTTTTGCATTTGGTCTGCGAGGAGGCAGGTCAGCTTGCGGCTCTTTTAACTCTGTGCGGGGAGCGGAAGGCGGAAATAAGGGAAAGGGGATATACCGTAGAGCTTGCCTATGGAGCGGATGCCGTAAAGGCGGAGGAGTGGAAGTCCGTAAATGAAAAAATACGGGCTGCGGGCTGGCGAAGCAATCTGTATATGCCCCATATCTTCCGTACTCATGCCCGAAGGTTTTTTGCTAAGAACAAGGAAAAACTGAAAAATGCGGACTTCGACGGATTTTTGATACGGAATCTGGAGGAGCTTGGCTATTTGGAAACCTTGTTTGCGGGAGAGGAGAAAAGAGGCGCTTATATCTTTGATTATACCTTATACGGGATGAACAAGGAGGCGGCGGGCGTTTTCAGAGAGCTGGGGGCAGAGCGCCAAACCCTTCCGGTGGAGTTGAATCTGGCGGAATTATCCCCCTTATCTGCCGCGGATAAGGAAATTTTGATTTACGGGCGCCTTGCTATGATGGTCAGCGCCTCCTGTCTGCGTAAAAATACCCTGGGTTGTGACGGAAAACCGAGTGTTTTGTATTTGAAAGACAGAATGCAAAAGGATATGCCGGTGAAGAATCATTGTGAATTTTGCTATAATACGATTTTAAATTCCCAACCTTTGTCCGGTCTGGGCATTCACTCTTCCATCAGCGGCCTGCAGGCAGGGGGACTTCGGTTAAATTTTACAATAGAGGATGAAAGAGAGTGCCGTGCTGTACTGAATAGCTATATAGATTGTTTGATAAATGGCAAAGACAGTGCTGAAAAAGAGGGGAATTTTACGAGAGGACATTTTAAAAGGGGTATTGATTAACTTGACTTTCCTTTTGCGGATAGGCTATACTAGGTGCAGATTACACACCGGAGGTTGAAATGATAGAAGCAACAAGCTGTGGCGGTGTGGTTATATTCAGAGCAAAGGTTTTATTGCTGTATAAGAATTATAAGAACAGATACGAAGGCTGGGTTTTACCGAAAGGAACGGTGGAAAGAGGCGAAACGTATGAGCTGACGGCATTGCGTGAGGTCAAGGAGGAGTCAGGGGTATCTGCTAAGATAGTCAATTATATAGGTAAGAGTCAATATACCTTCAGTACACATAACGACATTGTCGAGAAGGATGTGCACTGGTTTTTGATGATGTCTGATAATTACTACTCAAAGCCACAAAAAGAAGAATATTTTGCGGATTCCGGGTATTATAAATACCATGAAGCATACCACTTGCTGAAATTTGCAAATGAAAAAATGATGCTGCAAAGAGCATTTGAAAAGTATCACGAGCTGAAGCGTGAGGGCAAGTGGTACCAGTAAATACGGAGGTAAGGATGAATATCGTCGCAACAGTAGACAGGAACTGGGGCATCAGCAAGGGAGGAAACTCCCTTGTTTCTATTCCGAGTGAAAGAGCCTTGCTGCGGGAAGAAACCCTGGGTAAGGTCATCGTAGCGGACAGGGCGGTATTTGCCGCCTTAAACGGAGGACAGGCTCTGCCCGGACGAAAAAATATCGTGATTTGCGGGGATGAGAGCTTTAGGGTTAAAAATGTTCTGCGCTTCGCAGATGCGGCGGCCTGTATGGCTTATCTGCAAACAGAGGGAATTTTGTTTGAGGAGGTTTTTGTTCTGGGCGGCGCCGGACTATATGCGGATTTTTTGCCTTATTGCAGGCTGGCTCATATCACGGCGGTGGATTTTGTCTATGAGGCGGACGCTTTTTTGCACAATCTGGATGCGGATGCGGACTGGGAGCTGCGGGTGGAAACGGAGGAGGAAACCTACTTTGACCTTGCCTATACGTTTAAACTCTACCAAAATACTAGGAAATAGTAGATGAAAAACTTTATAATTTTTGTTTTCTGCTTGTTGAAAAATGATAAAAATATGTTAAAATAAGTAGACGTGCACAAAGGTGCGATGATGTAAGAAACAGCATAGGCGCGTGCAGACGTGCGTATCTTTAAACCATGTAAGGGGGAATACCTATGTTTAAAATTGTCAAAAAAGAAAAATTGGCAGAAAATATCTACCTGTTTAATGTACAGGCGGAGAGAGTGGCAAAGAAGTGCTACCCGGGCGAATTTGTCATTGTAAAGGTGTCGGAAAAGGGGGAGCGTATTCCGCTGACCATCTGTGACTATAGCAGAGAAGAAGGCTGGGTAACCATCGTGGTGCAGACCATCGGTGCCGGAACACTGGCTATGGTGGAGTTCAATGAAGGAGATTATTTCCAGGATTTTGTGGGACCTTTGGGTAATCCGAGCGAGCTGATTCACGAGGATAAGGAAGAGCTGAAAAAGAAGAAGATCCTGTTTGTGGCAGGCGGTTTGGGTGCGGCTCCCGTGTATCCGCAGGTAAAGTGGCTGCATGAAAACGGCGTGGCTGCCGATGTTATCGTAGGCGCAAAGACGAAGGATTTGCTTATTCTGGAAGAGGAGATGCGCGCGGTTGCCGGAGATTTGTACATCACAACGGATGACGGTTCCTACGAGCATAAGGGTCTGGTAACGGATGCGATTAAGGATTTGGTGCTTAATCATGGCAGGAAATATGATTTGTGCGTAGTTATCGGACCGATGATTATGATGAAGTTCTCCTGCATGGTAACCAAGGAGCTGAATATACCGACGATAGCCAGCATGAACCCGATTATGGTGGACGGTACGGGTATGTGCGGTGCCTGTCGTTTGACCGTGGGAGGACAGGTAAAGTTTGCCTGCGTGGACGGTCCGGAGTTTGACGGACATTTGGTGGATTTTGATGAGGCGATGAAACGCCAACAGACATATAAGACTGCGGAGGGCAGAAAGCTGCTTAAGGCTATGGAGGGCAATACTCACCATGGCGGCTGCGGGGTTTGCGGAGGTGACAAATAATGGACGTATGGAAGAAAGTGCCGATTAGCGAGCAGGATCCTAAGGTCAGAGCGACCAATTTTGAAGAAGTTTGTTTGGGCTACAGCATGGAAGAAGCGGTGGAAGAGTCCAAGCGCTGTTTAAACTGTAAGAATGCAAAATGCATCAAGGGCTGTCCGGTTTCCATCAATATTCCTGCCTTTATTCAGGAAATTATTGCCGGAAATATGGAAAGGGCCTCCGAGATTATTGCAGAGTCTTCCGCCCTTCCGGCGGTCTGCGGTCGTGTTTGCCCGCAGGAAACCCAGTGTGAAGGCGTATGTATCCGGGGTATCAAAGGAGAGCCGGTTTCCATCGGCAAGCTGGAGAGGTTTGTGGCGGACTACGCCAGAGAGCACGGTATTATACCGAAAGTAACGGCGGAAAAAAAGCATAAGGCCGTGGCGGTTATCGGTGCCGGTCCGGCAGGCTTGACCTGCGCGGGAGATTTGGCAAAGATGGGCTATGATGTAACTATTTTTGAGGCTTTACATGAGCCGGGCGGCGTGTTGATGTACGGTATTCCGGAGTTCAGACTTCCAAAGGACGGTGTGGTGATTCCGGAGATTGAGAATGTACGTAAGCTGGGCGTTAAGATCGAAACCAATGTGATTGTGGGCAAGTCCGTAACGATAGATGAGCTTTTGGATGAGGAAGGCTTCAGCGCCGTATTTATCGGAAGCGGTGCGGGTCTGCCGCAGTTTATGGGTATTCCGGGAGAGCAGGCAAACGGCGTATTCTCCGCCAATGAATTTTTGACCCGTTCCAACCTGATGAAGGCTTTCCGGGAGGATTATGACACCCCGATTACCAAGGGCGGCATCGTTTGTGTTGTCGGCGGCGGAAACGTGGCGATGGATGCGGCAAGAACGGCGCTGCGTCTGGGTTCTCAGGTTCATGTTATTTACAGAAGATCCGAGAAGGAGCTTCCGGCGAGAGTGGAGGAAGTACATCACGCAAAGGAAGAGGGCATTATCTTCGATGTGCTGACCAACCCGATAGAGATTCTGGCAGATGAGCAGGGCTGGGTAAAGGGCATCAAAGTGGTGAAGATGGAACTGGGAGAGCCGGACGAGTCCGGAAGAAGAAAACCGGTGGCGATTCCGGGCAGCGAGTATGTCATTGACTGCAATACGGTAATTATGTCACTGGGAACATCGCCGAATCCACTGATTTCCAATACCACCAAGGGCTTGGAAATTAACCGGAGAAGATGTATCGTAGCGGATGAAGCAACGGGGCAGACCTCCCGAGAGGGTGTTTTTGCCGGCGGTGACGCCGTAACCGGTGCGGCGACGGTTATCCTTGCCATGGAAGCAGGAAAGTCTGCGGCAAAGGGTATTCATGAGTATTTGAGCACAAAGGAATAAGGATAAGTGCTTTGCAGGGAGCCTTTCTTCATAACTGTTTGCTTATGGAGGAGGGCTCTTTTAGTACCATAAAAGTGTAGCAGATAGAGAGCATTCTCCACTTGCTGCACTTATTTTTATGCGATTTAATGGTAAAGCTTAATTCCGCTTTGCAGGATGCGGCTTTTTTCTTTCTGTCGCAATAAAAGGCCTCCTATGATTTGCCGTTTTATCATAGAAGGCCTTATTGGGCTATGTACAGAATGGGATATCAATCATATAAAAGAATAGCGATATCCTCATTCTCAATATTTTCTGCATTATACCATTTTGAACCGGTATCCACATCCGATACGGCCTGCTTATCAGCCGCTTTAACAGCCAGCTCGATGGCTTGATATCCCATCTGATAAGGGTCCTGGGTAACGGAACCGAAAAATTGTCCCGCCTTAATGGCTTCTTTTTGCGTTTTGCCTGCATCAAAGCCGACTACATAAATATCCTTATATTTGCCGCTTGTTTTATCAAGGTCGGTAGCGTCGTTGGTTGCAGATATCACGCCGTTTACCGCGTCCTGGTTCGCCGCAAAGAGCGCCACAAGATTGTCGGTCAAAAGGATGGTGTTGGCAGCCGACTGTATATCTCCGGCGCTTGTGGACGGAGGCACGGTAACGACAATTTTCACCTTGGCTTTTGCGGTGCTCGGTATGGTCCAGATTTCCTGACCGGAAACGTCTACCGCACCGGCAAGACCGTCAAGCTTCTCCAGCTGCGTTTTCAGCTCTGCGATAAAACCGTCCACACGGAGTTTGATGGAGCCGGAGGTGGCATCCTGTGCCAGCACGCCGATAACCGTAGGCGCATCTTCCGTTCCTTTTAAAACGGCTGCCTGGAAACCTGCGTCAGCCGCCAGATTGGCCGCTACATTGGCACCCGCTTTTTGGTTATCGGTAGCCGCCGTGGCGATAACCGCTCCCGTAACATCTCCCGGTACTCCGGAGTCAAAGCCGATAACCGATATTCCCGCCTCCTTGGCTTTGGTCAGTGTTTCCTCAAGAGAGCTCGGATCACAGGCTGCAAGAACGATGGCATCAGGCTTTTGGTTGATTGCCGCAGCCACCTGCTCCACCTGCTGTGCAACATTGCTCTCGGCATCAGGTCCGTTGGTGCTTACGTTGACGCCTAAGGCTCCCGCCGCATCGAAGGCGCCTTTAAATGCCGCCTGATAGAACTGGTTATTGTAGCTCTTGGAAATAACCACAATGTTCTTGTTTCCCTTCGTGCCGGTATCGGCTCCCGCAGCGCTTGCGGCCGTGCCTGCTGCGGCGGAGGCAGCCGTACTGCTTGCCGTAGAGGGATCCTCGGCTCTGCATCCGCTGAGTACGGACAGGAGCACTGCCGCCGATAAAGCAAGTGCAAAAAAATTCTTTTTCATGGTATTCTCCTTTCAAATATTCAAAAAATATATGCTTATGATTTTTTGATTTTTTTCATTCTGATGACATCAATCAAAACGGCCAGCAACACGACAAGACCGATGAGAACGTTTTGCCACTGCACCGGGAGTCCCATGGACAGCAGTCCTGTTTTTAAAACCGAAATGACAAATACGCCGATAATGGTTCCCGACAATGAGCCTACGCCTCCGGAGAGAGAGGTTCCGCCGATAACGCATGCCGCTATGGCATACATTTCCTGTCCGTTACCGGTCTGCGGAGTGATTGTGCTGAATGTGGCGGCATAGATAATGCCTGCCAGTCCCGCAAATACACCGTTGACCAGATATACCAGGATTTTCCATTTATCCGATCTGATGCCGGAAAGCTCTACAGCTTCTTCATTGCTTCCGATGGCGTAAGTATAGCGTCCCAGCACGGTTTTATTGAGTAATATCCATCCGACGCAAAAGAAAATAATCAGCCATACCGCACCCATAGGAAAGCCCTGCGCCTTGTATACCACCTGCTTAAACCAGCCGTCGGGGCTGTTCAGGCTTGGATAGGTCTGGGTCTGTACCTTGGCGATAACAGAGCAGATACCCAGAGAGATAAACTGCATTCCCAGTGTGGCGATAAAAGGAGGGAGGTGCAGCTTGCCTACCAGCAGACCGTTGGCAAGACCAAAGAGCGTAGCGGAGAGCAGAACGATAAAAAGTGTAGGAATAATATGTATACGCCATATATTGTATGCCACACCGCCGATCAATGCACTGCCCACCATTACGGTTCCGCAGGAAAGATCTATGCCTCCGGTGATGATGACAAAGGTCATTCCGATGGCGATAAATCCTATATAATAGGATGAATCCAGGATACTGACAAAGGTATCCGCACTGAGGAAATGATTTCCGAAAATGGCGAAAAATATATAAAGCACGATCAGACTGCCCACGGCAATCAGTTTCTGGAGCCCGGGGCCCAAAAGATATGATTTGATTTCATGTATACTAAGTTTCATCTATTCCTCCTACGCATGCTTGGTTGCAAAGGTCATTATGTTTTCCTGATTGGCTTCGGATATATCCAGCTCGCCGGTTACTCTGCCCTCACACATGACGATGATCCGATCGCTCATTTTCATGATTTCCGTCAAATCCGAGGAAATCATAATGATAGATTTTCCTTCGCTTGCCAGTTCGTCCATCAGATTGTATATTTCAGATCTTGCGCCGATGTCTATGCCTCTGGTAGGCTCATCGAAGATGAGAATATCCACGTCCCGAAAGAGCCATTTGGCAATGACAACTTTTTGCTGGTTTCCGCCGGAGAGATTTTTAACAAGCTGTGAAGTGCCGGGGGTTTTGGTTTTAAGCTTTCGGATATAGTCTTCGCTGATTTGTTTGGCGCTTGCTTCTTTGACAAAAATCCAGTTTTTGATTTTATCATAAGAGGACAGCACCGTATTGTCCGTGATATTCAGCCCCAGAATAAGACCGAATCGTTTTCTGTCTTCCGAAAGATAGCCGATGCCGTGGCGTATGGCGTCCTGCGTGTGTGAGATTTCCACGGGACTGCCTTTTATTACAATTTCTCCGGAATCCTTTTTGTCGGCCCCGCACAGCAGACGCATGGTTTCGGTTCTTCCGGCTCCCACCAGTCCGGCAAATCCGAGTATTTCCCCCTTTTTCAGACAGAAGGAAACATCCTTGACCTTGGAGGATTTGAGATGTCTGGCTTCCAGTATGACTTCGGCTTCAGGAGCCACATTACTTTTTTGCTTGGGTTCCTCCAAAACCTCTCTGCCTATCATCATTTTAATAATATCTTTGATTTCCAGTTCGGATATATCTTCGGTTCCGACATATTCACCGTCCCGCATGACGCTGACTCTGTCGGCGATAGCCTTGATTTCTCTGAGTCTGTGAGAGATAAAGATTATCGCAACGCCGTTATTTTTCAGGGTATTGATCTTCTTAAACAAATCAAGGGTTTCGGATTCGGAAAGAGAGGCCGTAGGCTCGTCCATAATCAGCACTCTGGTGGATTTGTAGGACATGGCTCTGGCGATTTCCACCATTTGTGCTTTGGCAACGCTTAAGTTTTTCAGTAAATCGGTAGGCTCTACCGAAATGCCGAACTCCTTGATCAGCTTGGAACATTCCGCATTGATGTATTTATCGGAGCAAAAGAAGCCTTTGCTTTCCCTGCCGATAAAGATGTTTTGCGCCACGGTCAGATCGTTCATCATATTCAGCTCCTGGTGAACGATGGCGATGCCTGCTTTCTGCGCGGCGGAGATATCGCTAAAGTGCACCTCCTGACCGAACAGCCGATAAGAGCCGCTGTAATCCGGGTATACGCCGGTCATGACTTTGACCAGAGTGGATTTGCCGGCACCGTTTTCGCCAACCAGGGCATGGACTTCGCCTTCTCTTAACTCAAACTTGCATTTTTTTAAGGCGTGAACGCCGGGAAATTTTTTGTCTATGTCATTCATTTCCAAAATAACTTTTCCGGGCATATCAATGTTCCCCCTTTCCGTAAAATAAAAAGAAATTTCCATATATAAAAAATCACATTGAGGAGCATGGTCTGCTGCCTTTCAATGTGATTGTAGAGCAATAGGGGAAGAGTCCGCATATGCAATAAGTCATGCCTTTCATCTGATATTTATCATATCCCATATGACATTTGTCATATTCTTTTCAAGGATATGCCGATTTTATCTGTTCGGAATCAGTTCGGCTATTTCTACATGCAGCTTGGACATGGCGCTGCTGATGACGGTACCGTTGCTGAAGATTTCGCTTATTTTTTTATCTATGATATGATAATAGTAGTCGTCATTTTTAAAACGGTGCAAAATGAAGGCATTCGGGATGATGCTTTCCGAAAGCGCATACAAAACCTTGGCTTTATCCGTGCGAATCAGTTCGGTATCCAGCCGTACCACCGGCATGGCATATCCGCTGTTGATCAGTTCTGCCTGGAATTGTGCACAAAGCAGCGTTTCTATAAAATCCTTCGCTTCCTTCTTTTTTCCGGAGTGAGCGCTTATACAGACATAAACATATTCAAGGCGGGAAATATTTCCTCCTTGAGGACCTGCGGGCATGGTGAGTTCGGTGAAATTTTGTTCGGACAATTCCGAGTTTAGATAATCCGCTGCCATAAATTTGGAGAAAGCCACCATACCGTTTTGCACATCCGTAAACGTCGCGCTGTCGATATCCTGATCGGCAGACAGGCGGTATAAGTAATTGACCGCGTTGATGACTTCCCTTGTATTCAAATAGTTGTTTGCCCCGGTATCATCAAATATCCTGCCTGCATTGGAGTATACCGCATCTTCCCAGGTGTAGCCGTAAGTCGGAAAGAGGTAGCTGTCCTCTTGATTTGCATATTTGACGGACCTGCACATCAACTGAAAATCGCTCCAAGTCCAGCTTGGCGGGATATCGCCGAAGCTTCCGGTGCGCAGGATTTCATTATCGGCGGCCATCATACTGAAGTTTGCGGCGATGGGGACGGCAAAAACATATCCGCCGTATCCGGAGCGCTCCAAGGTATGGGCAAACAGCCCTTGCGCATACAGACGGTTCACATCGGACGAAAGATCCAGAAAGGCCCCTTTATTCCACAGCCTGCCGTAGGCGGATGAACTTAACATGAACACGTCCGGCATTTCTCCCTTTAATATGGCTGCGCTCAACCATTCCTCATATTCGTCGATATCGGAAATGTTGATATACTCCGTGGGGATATCGGGATGGCTTCGGGCAAAGATATCTGCAGCCGTGCCTGCGGGAAACTTGGATCCGCCGAAAGGATTAGCGCCGAAGCAGGCAACCTTTAAGGGCTCTTTTTTGACGACAAGCGGAAGCATAAACAGTGCTACGGCGCAGATGAGCACCGCAAGCAGCAGGCAGAGGGATTGTCTGGCTATTTTTTGTGCTGAAATCATATATCTTCACTTTCTTTGCTTTGCAAGACTTGGGCACCTGTCTGCAGCGCCCATATAGCCAACTGGGTTCTATCTCTTAAATTCAGTTTGGCCAGTATGCTGCTCAGATAATTTCGGACCGTACCCTCACTAAAATTCAGCTTTGCAGCAATTTCCTTATTGGAAAGTCCGCGGCTCACAAGCCTGATGATTTTCAACTCATTCGGGACGATACTTTCTATTCCGAGCTTGTCCACCTCTATATAAAGATTATTTTTAGCCATGTTGGAAAATAAATGGATAACCTTGGCGGTTATATCTTCATTGAGCATGGAATTGCCCTGGTTCACCTTTCGTATGGCACAAACCAACTCATCCGCAGATATACCTTTTAAGAGATATCCGCTGGCGCCGTCCCGGAGAGCGGCAAAGATATACTCGTCGTCGTCAAAGGTGGTCAAAATAATAATCTTTATTTCAGGATAATGCTCCTTGATGATTTTGGTACAGGTTACTCCGTCCATCACAGGCATCCGGATATCCATAAGAATAATATCGGGCTTTGTTTTTCGCACAAATCCGATGGCTTCCCTGCCGTTTTTGACGGAGCCCAAAACTTCAATATCGGCTTGATTTTTTAAAATGATTTCCAGGCTCTTTCTTACCAGTTCCTGGTCTTCGGCGATTAGTATTTTTATCTGATTTTTCATTTGATCTGCCCCCATCTGATCGGTATGTCGGCTTCCGTCAAAAATCCCCGACTTCCGTCAAAGCGTATGCTGCCGCCCAAAAGCTCCACCCTTTCCCTCATATGCGTCAGTCCGAAGCCCTCATGAATATCTTTGCAGCCCACACCGTCATCCTCTATTCGGATATGGATATTGCCGTAGCCGTAGTCTATATTTATCCGTATGTTTTGTGCGTGCCCGTGTCTGACGGCATTGGTCAGACATTCCTGAACAATACGGTATACGGTGTCCTCTTCATCATCGGAAAATGCCTTGTCGCCAAGATTGCTCTCCAGCGTAATCCTGACTGCGCCGGTTTTCTCCAGAAGCTCGGCAACTCTTTCCACAGCCTGCGAAAGAGTGCGGTTATGGAGATTGTCGTCCTTTAAGGCGGCGACGGAGCGCCTGATATTTGTCAGTCCCTGCTTGGCTGCCTCGTGGGTAATGTTCAGCTGCGCTCTGGTTTCTTCCTTGGATATATCCAGCAAGGTCAGGCAGGCGCTGACGCTTGTCAGTATGCCTGTCAGAGAGTGCCCCAGGGTGTCATGGATTTCTTTTGCCAGCCGGTTTCTTTCTCTGGCTTGCGACATCAGCTCCACCTCCCGGGAATATTCTTCAAGCTTCATATTGGACGCAAGAAGATCGGCATTGGCTTCGTCCAGTCTGGCATTTAAGCTTCTTATTCGGTCATATTCTTTTTCCTGGGAACTCATTATTTTTATCATATACACAATAAACAGCATG
>JBGZHY010000055.1:0-7800 GCA_041848045.1 Lachnospiraceae bacterium | reverse complement strand
TTTGGATTCTGTACTTCAAAAGAAATCATTCCGATAAAAAAGATGAAAAATATTCTTTCCCAAACCAAAAAACAGGACACATAACGTGTATCCGTACAACAAACAGAAGGTCTTAAAGCTGGCTTATAGAGCCGGTTTCAAGACCTTTTTCTTTAAAAAACTGTCAAACTCGGGAGTATAAAAGATTTGTCTTGCCATTACCCCACCCCTATGGGTAGTTTTACCATTCCCAAATGATTTTTTCTTCCAGTATCCTGCAAAAAGCATCCAGCTCTCGTTCTTCTTCCTTCGTAAAACGCCCTTTTAAAGGACTGTCTATATCCAAAAGCGCTACCGCCTCCCCTTGCCGATTGCGCAGCACCAGAACCAGTTCTGCACGGGAAGCCGCATCGCAGGCAATGTGCCCCGGAAAAAGGTGTACATCCTCTACAAGCATATTTTGATTCTCCTGTATCGCCTTCCCGCAGACCCCTTTGCCGAAATCAATATGGATGCAGGCGGGTTTGCCTTGAAAAGGTCCCAATACCAGCCTTCCTTTTCGTACAATATAAAACCCCACCCAGTTGACGTCCTGCAAAAAATCATACAGCAGCGCCGACACATTGGCCAAAAGAGGCACAAAGCTGCCGTCCGTTTCCGCCAAAGCCTCCATCTGCGCCCGCAGTATCCGATAATCCTGTTCGGAATTTTGTAAAAGCTCCATGTTCTCCTCCTTAATAACGCGGGTTAATCCAGCCGCCGGATATGGTAAAAATCGCCAGCTCCGCCGCATTGGATACCCCTGCCTTGGCAATCATATTGCCGATATGGTATTTTACCGTATTTTCACTGATAAACAACTGCTCCGCAATCTCCTTACGCCCCTTACAGGCACATAAAAGGCGCAGAATCTCCATCTCTTTTTCCGTAAACGGACTTTGTCCCCGGGGCAGTTCAATCTTTTTGGGCTCCGGGAAAATCCTTTCCCCCTGCACCACCCTGCGTGCCACATCCAAAAAATAATCCAGGCTGCTGCTCTTATGGACAAAAGCCTCGACGCCGATTTCTTTTGCCCGGGGAATAAAAGAAATCTCGTCAAAACCCGACATCAGAATAATGCGAATCTTGGGAAATCTCTTTTTTAATTCTTCCGCCGCCTCCAAGCCGCCGGCCTTTCCCTCCGCACAAATATCCATCAAAATCAAATCCGGCATACGCATACGGCAAAATCCCACTGCCAGCGAAGCATTTTGCAGTTCCCCAAGCACCTCAAAATCCGCTTCCTGCGCAAACACGCCTTTAAACAAATCGCACAGTGCCTTATGGTCATCCACAATCAATAACTTTGTCATCCTGCACCTCCTGTTCCATCACTCCATCCTTCGGTACTCGAACATAAATGCGGAAAGGAGCGCGGGCAATCCTGAATTTGCCCCCCATCTGCTCCGCCTTTTTGCGCATTTGGCTGATGCCACCGCCTTCCCGAAATTCTTCCTTATCCTGACCGTTGTTTTCTATATACAGGGAATTATCCCTTCCGTGCTCCTCCATGGATATACGGATAATATCGGCAAAGCCGTGCCGTATGGCATTGGATACCCCCTCGGTAATCATATCCATAAAAAGCTCTGCAAGTTCCTGCCGCTTCGGAAAGCTCCCGCTGATGTCCATGGCAATCCCCAGACTCTGTATGCTCTTTTGTAAATGAGAAAGCTCCTCCTCCACATTTCTTCCTTCTTCTTTTGTCAACGCCAGCTCTATCATATGATCCAGCTTGTAGAGTGTATCCTCATCCGGCTCTTTTTGCTCCCGCAGAACCTGTAAAAGCATGGAAATTCTCTGACCGATGAGGTCATGAATCCGGGATCTTGCCCGCAGCAGCTCCTCCTGCCTGCACAATTCCTGCATTTGCCGAATTTCTTCTTTGATGCGCTCGCTTTTTTTCTGCAGGCGGGCGTTGTCCTCGGAAAGCTGCTTGATGAAGCGCCATTCTTCTCCCATATCCATTGCATACAACTGAATATATTCCCTGTCCCTACCGATACGCTCTTTCTGAAAACGCCACACGGTACCGTCCTCCAGGTGGTAAACCATTTCGTCCCCGAATACAGGCTCTCGCTTTCCGCCTGTCGTTTCTCCGCTCTCCAAATCCTCAATAAATTCCAGCCCGTCCTTGTATACACAGCCTCCCAGCTTTTGCATCATCTCTTCCATGCGATAATTCATCAGCAGGATACGTCCGTTCAAATCACAGAACATCAGCGCAGCACCCAGTCTATTCACCGCTTCCCGAATGGCAAAAACACTCAGGCTGTACTCCAGCTTTTTTGTCTTGACGACAATCTGCAAAACCGCCCGTATAAAAATGCCCGCCATAGCGGCAAGCTGCACATAAGGCATAAACGGATTTCCTGACGACTGTATCTGCGGCAAGGCAGGCAGCAGCAGGGCAAGGGGCAGCAGTATATACCGCCTGCATGCCGGTATGTACAAAGCACAGCCGAACAAAAGGGCAAGAAAGGTCTGAATATAGTAACGCAAAAGAATATTCGGCACATAAAATCCTCCCGTTTGCCATTCATACTGCAGACGCACCAGGTACAGGGTCTGCAAAACAATATGCAAAAGCAGGATTCCCTCTGTCAAAGCTTCAACGCGCCAGCTGCGATCTCCCTTTCCCTTGTATATGCTGATATATAAGTGCCCCGCCTGTACCACCATACAGCCGGTCAGTACAAGGATATAGAGTCCTCTCCAGGCAGAGCTCCATGAAGAAACATAAGCCGTCATAGCCCCTCCTTAACACCGCAGTCAAAAGCCAGACGCAGGGTAAATGCCGTCCCCAATTCTCCCCAAACCAGCCTCCCCTGTCTGTCCGCAATAAAGTCCTGCATTTCCCGGGGCAGCTTAAGCCTTTCGCTTCTTCCGGAAATGATGCAGTGCAGGCAACAGCTGTCTTCCTCTTCGGAGAGGCGCACCATGGTACTGAGGGCATACTTTACACTGTCCTCCACCAATATATCATAAAAATCATACAAAAATGCGGCAATTTCCGTTTCCACCGCAAGCTCCGCTTCGGAAGAAAAATAAAACTTCGTACCGGTATAGCGTGTAAACTCCGCAAGCTCCGCCATATAGACTCCCAGCTCCGAAGCAGGCAGACTTTTGCTTTCTCCCTGCCTGAAAAACAGGTTGCATTTTCTCTTGATATAGCAAAGCAAGAGCATAATCTGCGCACTGCTGTGGGCTTCCCCTCTGTTTTCCCGCAGCTTTTGCACCAGCGCCGACAGCTCTCCTGTCTTTTTCTCCAGCTGTGCCTGCAAAATCTGCAACAGTCGTTTTCTCTCCATCGCACTTTCATACTTAAGGCGTATGGCGTCATCCTCTTTCAAAATCGTGTTGGTCGCCTCCAGATGCTGTGCCAGCCTTTCCAGCCTGCGCTCCAATCCCCTCAATTTGCCGACATCTTCCTCCCAGGATATATGTCCGCCGCGAATATTTTCCTCTCTGTGCACCACATTTTCCGGGGCGGTTTTTCTTCCCGTGGACTCCAGTACACAAAGCCCCTGATAATTATAAATCCTAAAACTGACGGTAGAATGCTTCAGCAAGCCCTCATAGTTGGTATTGGCGGGTAAAATCCCAGCAAAAACGGAAAGCTCAAAAAAGGCAAGGGTATATAAACCCAGAACAAGGGACAGATCTATACGTCGGTACTCCGGTATGAACCCGGTATACCAAAACAAAACGATGGGCAAAGAAAGAAACAAAAGTAAAGGTATCAGCACCGTCTTTCTTCTTCCGGTGTATGCAAATCCCCGCAATAAAAACAAAGTTCCGATAAAAATTTTCAACAGGTAATAGGCGTATGCACCATAACGAAGAGGCAGACCCCGAAAATCTCCCCAAAAACAGAAGGCGGTCACCGCCAAATCCGCGGCGAATATCCCCTTGTAAAGCGTATGTTTCTCTTTTTCACTGCTGTTTCCCGCACTGACCAGCAGGCACAGCAGCATACCGGATAAGGCCGACATATAAAAAAGGTGCAGAAAATGGATATAGGCTTCTATACCGCGCACTTCTCCCAACTGCCTGATCAGCAAAGGCAAAAGTCCCCAGAGTAAAAGCAGGATACCCAGTGCAAGCGAAAATCCCCGCACATCCTTGCGCAGAGAAAGGCGACTGCTTCTGCCCGTCCAAAAAACAACGATAAACAGATAGACAAAAAGCAGGATCTGCTCCCGCATCTTTCCCGCTCCGCCGGCAAAAGGCATCCCGATACTGTCATAAAAGTGCATTTCGCTTCGCTGCAGCAGACCGTAAATATCCGGAACCTCCGTATACGGCACCACCTTGCCCTCCGCATCGCCCGCAAGGATATCGGAAAAACAAATGCTTCCCTCCGCCGGCAGAACGATATCTACATCATAGCCCCTGCTTTCATATGCCTTCGCCTCGACATCAAGGCAGAGCCAAACCGCCGCCGCTTCCTCGGAAAGCTGCAAACGTCCCTCGGCATATAATTCGCTCATGATTTCCGTAAAACCGTCCCGCTGCTGCAAGGCATAATTTCCCGCCGCCAGCACATAGCGAAGATTGTCGGGGGAAATGCTGACATTCTCATGCAGATCCTTCAAATCCCGCCAGCCCCTGATAACATATCTCGTCCGCGCCCGATTCACCGCGATCACCGGCGTTCCCGTAACCGGCAGTATCCTTGCGGGCGCCGTGTATTCTTTTTTTTCTTGCATCCCGCCTCCCGATGCCAATGCACAGGCCGTCAGGAAAAGCAGAATCAATATTCCTATGATGATACCATATAATCTTTTCATTTCCCCGCTTTGCTATTCTCGTAATTGTTCCAGCTTACCGCAGCGCCTGAACAAGTCTATGTAAAGCATCAGCTCATCATGGGAGCCGATCTCCAACTTGGCATAAATACTGCTGTTGTATTTTTTCAGCGTGGTACCGCTGATATACAAAAGTCCGGGCAATTCCGACAAAGCCCTGCCCTCCGCATAATATCCGAAAATCAGCTTTTCTACCTTGTCCAGTCTTTCCACCCGCAGGCAAAACTTCTCCAAAAGCTCCGCAATGCTCGGCGGAACGGACAGCCTGGAATGTTTCTCCTTTTCTTTTAAATAGCCCAAAAGCTCATCCAACTCCGCAATGCCCGTTTTGTCCTTATCTACCCTTTCTTTTTCCCGAATATTGTACAGACTGCGAACAATGGGATTGACAAAACGCCTGGACATCACGCTGGCCAATATAATCATCAACAGCAAAAACACGGCGGCGGCTATCAGCCAGCGAAGCTTGCTGCGCCAAACATAGGCCCGGTAGCTCTCGTAGGGAAGCAGGGTACAGATAAACCACTGCTCATCCGAGGATACGGGCGTCAGGCTTTGCAGCCCCACAAAATCCCCCTCTCCCGTTTCCGAGAGATAGGTATTTAAATATTTTCCGTATGCAATCTGCAAAACATCCTGCTCATGGATATAAATGTTCTCCGTCCCGCCTATCAGCCCCTCCGACAGATACAGCTTCTCCTCCCTAAGCGGCACCAAAACCGTGAACATATTGCCAAATTCACTTCGCACGCTGGGATGAGATACTTTAAAATACAGCTCCGAATATTCCAGACCGCACAGCCCCCGCACGAGCTTTTCTCCATCCGTTAGCGGCACGCACAAGAGGAGCAAATCCTCCCAGGTCCCCGGCAGTCGCATTTTTTTGGTAAAATAGTAAGCATCGGCAACCCGCTCCAGCTTTTGCCCCATCAAGCTTGTATAGGAGGGCAAATCCTCTGTTTTATGCTCCAGCTCCCAGCGATTGTGCATTTCTATCTTCTTTTGCCTCGCCAAATCCGGAACTCCTCTGAAGTAACTCAAATAGCGATTGCTCTGCAAAGGCGACTGGATGTTGACATGCCGAATATACAGGCTTGCCCTGCTTTCTTTCTCTGTCCGCAGGGCGGTATTGGTGGTCACATCCGCCACCAGATAGGCTCCGGTGCTGCCGGAGCTTTGCAGGGCGGTATTCAGCGCGCCGAAGCACCTGCTCTGCAGCTCCAAAATTATTTCCGGATTGTCATTCAAATCCGTAAATGTAAGGCTCTTTTCCCGCAGCAGATTCTGCATTTCATTGCTCAGTTCACCGGACAGATGAATACCCTTCGCCGCAAAATGATCCATTTGATTCAAAATCAGATTGCTGCTGATCTGCTGCTGCAGCTCCATGCTTTTTTTGATATATCGCTCCTCATAGGACAACAGTCCGGAAGCAAAAATAATCAGCACAATGACGATGAAGGCAAGCAAAATGAGTCCCAGCAAATACAGCATCAGCTTTCTTCTCATGCTCAGACTCTGACTGCCCGCATACGCAAACATACTGTTTAATTTCAGACATATTTTGCCAAACATCTGCATCCCCTACGGCATCGACGCCCTGAACTCTTGATAAGTGCTCTCCACAAAACTCTGCAGCTGCGCCTCCTTATCCTGCGTCACTGCCTCCTGCACAGCTTCCCGATAAGCCTTATTTCCCTCCTGCAGCTTTTCCCGTACATTTTTTTCCAGACGGGATTCCAGCTCCAGATAGGTGTCCAGCTGGGGCGCCGTATAAAAGGTATATTCCGCATTGGTTTCCAGGAAAGCTCCGTATAAACTCTTATATCTTCCCTCTTCCATTTTCTTAATCGCCGCCGGCATAAGGTCAAATCCCTGTTTTTTCACCGGCATATAACCCACCTGTGTCACAAAGGCAACATTGTTTTCCGCTTCCGTCAGCCATTTCAAAAAGGTCATTGCCGCCTGCTCATGCTCGGTATCCGACTTCACGGTACAGATACCCGCGCCCCTTTGCATCACCATCTTATCCCCTCCCGCAAAAATCGGACAAGGATAAGCCTCAACCCTTACTTCCTCCGTGGTATTGTCCGGGTAGGTTACGATACTGGTGTAATACAGTACGCTGGCTGAGGATGCCACACTGACAATGGCATCTCCCGTACGCAGAGGCTCCGTGGCATAGCCCGGCTGCAGCCAAACACCGCCGCTGATTGCCGCCCTGGCATAAGGCTCCCACATTTTACGGAACAGCTCATCATAGCGTATCTGATTGCCCGAAAAAAAATCCCCACCCAAGGACTTTGCTCCTACCTGAAAGTAGTTGAAGTAGTAATCATGCACAAAAAAGCTCTTTCCATCTCCGGGAATATCCGGCGTCTTTTGATCCGTCCAGTCATAATAGTGCTCGGCTGTCCGAAATAGACCTTCCCAGGTACCCAAATCCTCCACCTTTGCTCCGCTTTCCTCGGCAAAACGGTCAAAAAGCGTGCGGTTCACAAACAAAATCTCTGTAGATTTGGCAAGAGGCAAAACCTTAAGGACTCCGTCAATCATCCCTTCCTCCACAAACTGGGGCACAAAATCCGCAAGCTCTTCCTCCGTAAAATAGCTTCTATAGTCCACAAGAATATCGTTGTCCTTCATCGCCAAAACGGTTTTGGGATAGGATATAAACATGTCCGGCAGCTCCGATGCCCCCGGGTCATTATTGGATGCGGCGATGACGGCTTCATGAATGGAATTGGTATTGGACACCAGGCTGACCTGTACATTGATGCCCTTTTCCTTTCCTAGGGTCTTGTTGAAGGTATCAATCATATCGTTTAAAGGAGAGTCCGTCTGCGCACCGTACACATGCCAAAGCTCCAGCGTGACGGGCTCCTTGCTCTGTGCTCCGCAGGAGGTACACAGCCCGAGCAAAAATAAACCTGAACATATTCCCAACACTTTCTTCCTTTTTTGCAGCATC
>JBGZHY010000054.1:0-7555 GCA_041848045.1 Lachnospiraceae bacterium | reverse complement strand
CTTTTACAGGGCGGATGCTGCGGAATTTGTGCGACAGCTGGCGCAGGAAGGGGGACAGGCGGATGTCTTGCTGATGGACCCGCCGAGAAGCGGCAGTACCCCTGTGTTTATTGCAGCGGTTCTACGGCTGGCTCCCCGGAGGGTGGTGTATATTTCCTGCAATCCGGAGAGCCTTGCCAGAGATCTGCGGCAGTTCACGAGCGGGGGTTACAGGGTGGAGCGGATACTGCCTTTTGATTGCTTTGCGATGACGGAGCATGTGGAGTGCGTGATATTGCTGTCAAAGGTACAGAATGATGCTTATACGGACATATGATAAATAGCCGGACAGGAGAAAATGTGGTGAAAAAGATAAATTATAATTAAGGGTAGTCATGATGCTATTAAAACTACGTTTGATTAGTGAAAGGAGTATATATGAGAACGGAGCCGAAGATCAATCTAAGTAATTATGAAAATATATTTACAGTAGTTGACTCTCACACACAGGGAGAGTTTACGCGAATTGTATTAAGTGGTATGCCCGAAATTAAAGGAAATACAATGATAGAAAAACGCAAATATCTTCAGGAGCATTGTAGTCATTTGAGAACGGCGTTGCTTTGGGAACCGCGAGGGCATAAGGATTGTTTCGGAGCAGTTATCACTGAGCCGTGTAATCCTGAGGCAGACTTTGGAATTATATTTATGGAAAGCACCTTATTTATGAATATGTGCGGGCATGGCACAATTGGATTTGCGACTGTGGCGGTTGAAGCAAACTTAGTAGATGTTACGGAACCGTATACTTATCTTACTCTGGATGCACCGGCAGGACTGATTAAAGTCAAAGTTCTTGTAAAAGATGGAAAAGCCCGGGAGGTTACCTTGACAAATGTTCCGTCATTTGTGTATAAAGAAGATCTTAGCCTTAAAATTGGAGATAAGGAAATTAAATATGATATTGCGTTCGGCGGACAGTTTTTCGCAATGATTGATATAGCACAATTTGATATGAAAATCAATAATGATACGGTGAATGATATCATCCGGATAGGTTATGAAGTGATTCAAAAATTGAAAACTGAGCCTGCAGCGGCGGTGCGGCATCCGGAGCTTGATATTACCAGCATTGATGTGATTGAGTTTTATGGAAAACCGGAAAAAGATGGCGATATGCGAAATGTGGTTACATTTGGACATTTACAGGCGGATCGCTCGCCATGTGGAACGGGTACAAGTGCAAAATTAGCTTGTTTGTATAAACACGGAAAAATCGAAGTCGGACAGGAACTAAAAAATGAAAGCTTCCTGGGAACTGTTTTTAAGGGAAAAATTAAAGAGATTACCAAGGTTGGAGAGTATACGGCCGTAATTCCGGAAATTACAGGGAGCGCCTATATAACAGGTGTAGGAACATACATTATCGACCGGGACGATCCGCTTAAATACGGATTTACAGTCGGAAAATAAAAATACAATCGCTGAGCCGAGGGGGGACTCAGCGATTATTTTGTTTAAGGTTGATTAAATGACAAAATATGGAAAAAGTGCTATGATATAAAAACAAGGCAAATAAAATCAAACTATTGTGACATTTAATGCAAAGGACAAATAATAGAGTGTGGAAAATCAAATGGATAAAAATTGGAGTGTAAAAATGGAAGATATGAAAGAACTTTTTCATTGGGATGAACCGGAGGGCTGTTTGGCTACGGATAGAATCATGGTAGACGGTGAAAAGGTAGGATATATGTACAGAGAGTATCCCGATTTTGAAGGCGACAGTGGATGGAGATTTACTTGTGGGGATGAGGACGAAGAATACATGAACAATCCCCAAAATTCCGGAATATATGAGTTAAATGCAGTCGCCAATAATGATGAAGACATTATTTCACTATTGGATTCTCCGCTTGGAACAGCATTTTATCGAGATGATAACGGAAAGTTTGTGCAAGATCGGTTTAATATTCTTGCAAGACAGGAAATGGATGAAGTCTTGTATCAATATAGTGTTGAAAATAAAGAAGATTATAAAAGCAGATCTCCGGAAGAAATTGCGCAGATGTATGAGAATTTCAAAATTATTTGTGAGAAATATGAGATTTCCGAGGATGAAATCGTGGAAATTTTAGCGAGTATTTTCGGGGAATGATATAAGCCCGAGTCTGTAATCAGAAAACCACATGGTCGGAAACGCCGGACGGCAAAATGATAAACGTGATGTGTACATTGCCAAAAAGGAGAAATAAGGAATGAAAAAATCGGAAGAAAGCAGGGAAGCTCTTGTCTGGGAAGAAATCAGTACAGAGCCCGTCCTGCGGGATGAATGGATTGATTTTCGCAAATCTGTATACCGCTTTCCGAACGGAGGCGTATACGGGCCCTTTTACAGCTACAGCAGCAGGGATTATGCGGTAGTCGTGGCTTCGGATACCGAGGGGAACTATCTGTGCGTCAGACAGTTTCGGCATGGCATTCGGGGATTAAGCACCGAATTTCCGGCAGGCGGAATAGAGGGCAAGGATGGAAGAGCCTCCACTAAAGCGGGGGCAGTATCCGAGGAAGAAGCTCTTGCTGCCGCAAAGCGTGAGCTTTTGGAAGAAACAGGTTATATTTCCGAGGAATGGACGCACCTTCTTACGCTACCTTCCAGTGCCACCATATCGGACAATTATGCCTACCTGTTCATGGCGCGCAACTGCCGCCTTGTATCGGAGCAATCCCTGGATGAAACAGAATTTATCCGTGTGCTGAAGTTGTCCGCGCAGGAGCTTGAGAGGCTGATTACAGAGGGGGAGTTCGGGCAGGCGGTGCATATTGCGGCGTGGTTATTGTCCCTCAGGAGATAGAAAAAATGCAGTACGAGAATATACGTTCCGCCGTATTTGTGAAACGTCCTAATCGTTTTGTTGCAGAGGTGGAAATAGACGGGCACAGAGAAATCGTTCACGTGAAAAATACCGGAAGATGCAGGGAGCTTTTGCTTCCGGGCTGTGAAGTATGGCTGACGGCGCCGGAAAGCAAGGGAAGAAAGACCAAATATGACTTGGTGGCGGTACGAAAAAATACCGGCATTCTCTTTAATATTGACAGCCAAGCTCCGAATAAGTTAGTGGGCGAATGGCTGGCAGGGCAGGATTACCGTAAGATTATATCGGAATTTCGTTACGGTAATTCCCGCATGGATTTTTATATGGAAAAAGATGCAGGAGCTGCAGAGCCGGAGCGTTATCTGATGGAGGTAAAGGGCTGTACGCTGGAAGAAGGAGGTATCGGATATTTTCCGGATGCACCCACGGAGCGTGGTGTAAAGCACATTCGGGAGCTGATGAAAGCCAAAAAGGAGGGATATCGGGCGATGCTTGCCTTTGTCATCCAAATGGAAGGCGTGAGAGAGGTAAGACCCAATGCCGTCACGCAGCCGGAGTTTGCCTTAGTGATGGAGGAGGCAAAAAGAGTCGGGGTAGAGATACTGTTTTTTATCTACCGAGTGGAAGCCCGAGAGCTGGTGATAATCGAAAAACGGGAAGCGAGGGGCCTGCATACAGACTGTTTTGGTTTAGAGGCTTAAGAGTCTAAGAAAAGCGCCGCAGGGCAGCCGTTCTCGTGCTTGCCCTGCAGCGCTTTATTCTATGATATAAGCCTTGACAATTTCGCCGAAGTACATGATGTGATAATCCCGATTGGCGCCATAGAAGCTTCCGTCCACATCTTCCGGATAGAACTGCTTTCTGTCTGCTTCGGAGATGGCGCTCCTGTCCTGAAGCTGGCGGTAGATAACCTTACATTCCAAGGTCAGAGGCAATTCACGGATGCCCGGAACCGCAATACAACAGCCCGGTTCCGGATGCAGCCCCAGCTCCTTGATTTTGTCAAGATTTCTGCCGGATTTGCTGCCGCAGAAAGCAAGAATCTGCTTGTTAAAGCTGCCGAAAGGAATGTTGACGGTAAAGGCGGGGTTTTGGTCAAGCTGTGTTTTGGTAAAGCGGTTCTCCCGTACCAAAACGGCGAAGATGGGCTTGTTCCACTCCCTGCCCAAAAAGCCCCAGGAAATGGTCATGGAATTTACCTTATCGCCGGATTTCGTTGTCAACAAGACGCCGCCGGGCAAAGCCTGCATAATTTCTGCGGCATAATCTGCAACATGGATTTCTCTTTTCATCTTGCTCACCATCCCCTTATTTTTTATATCTTATTTTACCCATACGCCTTCCGCATTGACAAAATAACCGTCCGGTGTCTGTGTGTCGGTCAGCATGGCACCGTCTGCTCCCAGATAGTACCAAAGTCCCTTCCATTCAACCCAGCCGGTTTTCATGGCGGAGTTGCCGTCAAAGAAGTACCACTTGCCCTCTACCTGCCGCCATGTATTGTTGGCCAAGGTATGGCTTTCATCCACCCAGTACCAGAGATTATTGTGAAATACCCAGCCGGTTTTGCCGGTGTCCACCTGGTTGGTAAAGGTAGAGGAAGTACCCGGACCGCCGTGTAATCCTGTGGTCGCACCGGTGGCTGTACCTGTATTGTTTGCGGTACTGCCCGGCGTCGGCGTTCCTTTTTTGGTGAAGGCTTTCTTAATATCGGCATGCAGATCCCCGTCCACATACAGGGTTTCGGATACCTTCTGTGAGCTTTTGCCAAGCTTGGTCGGATACACGTAGAAGGTATAATTTCCGCTGCCCTTTTCCACAATATAGCTTGTAAAATCATAGCTTTCCTTGTTGGTGGTAAGATAGGTGCTTATGCCCTTACCGTTTCTGAAAAGCTTTACCTTGTAAGAGGTTTTGTCCTCCGCCTCATCCCAGCCGGCAATGATTTTATTATCCATATCATCCCAGTATAAACCGTCGATTTCATAATTTTTGCTCTCCGTGCTTGTTTCGGCATGTGCGGCAAACGGTGTCAAAAGGGCGTTCGTCAGTAAAAGGCCTGCTGAAAACATCAGCGCCATAATTAGATTTCTTTTTTTCATTTGCGTTTTTTTCCCTCCCCTTGTGCAGTTCGGGACTCTCCTTTCGATAATTGCGTTTTTATGATACCATCATCATAAAACTTTCCTGGGGATAAATCAATAAAAATAGCATTACGATAATGTGAATATTTTATGTTTCATCGTCTTTGGCAGGCTTCAAAGAAAAAACAAATTCCGTTCCGATTCCCTCCGTGCTGATAACGTCAATGGTTTCTCCATGGGCGGTGATAATGTCCTTAACAATGGAAAGTCCCAGTCCGGTTCCTTTCTTGTCTTTGCCTCTGGATAAATCGGACTTGTAAAAGCGGTCAAAGATTTTGCCCAGATTGTGCTTGGGAATGCCGATGCCGGTGTCCTTGACGCTGACAAAAATTTTTTCATATTTCGGTTGTACGGCTACATAAATAGTAGAATCCGTTTTAGAAAATTTAATAGCATTATCAATTAAATTGTATAAAACCTGTTGAATTTTTCCAAGGTCGGCATTGACCATGGTAGCGGTGTCTGCAAAAGTAAGCTCGAAGACAAGGTTCTTGTCTGCACATTGACCCTCGAAGCTGGCGGCGGTATCTTTGATGACCCGGTTGATGTCGAACAGAGTGCGGTGCAGGTATCCCTTGGTATCCGCCTGGTTCAGATTTAAGATGCTGTTGGTCAGCTTGCTCAAACGTCCGGTTTCATTTAAAACCCGCTCAATATATTTGCTCTGCATTTCATAAGGGATGGTGCCGTCCAGAATCGCCTCCAAAAAGCCCTTGATGGAGGTAAGGGGAGAGCGGAAATCGTGAGAAATATTGGTGATGAAATTCTTCTGGTAATCCTCCGCTTTGTACAGCTCTCCGGACATAAAATTCAAGGTGTCCGCCAGGTAACCCATTTCGTCATTGCTGTCCACTTTGACGCGATAACTCAGGTTGCCGGAAGCATATTGTCCGGCAGCCAGGGTGATTTTCTTCAGCGGTTTGTAGCAATATTTATGAAATACCAGCAAAATCAGGAAGGACAGGGCAAATACAATCAACCCCGTCAAATATACAATATTCAGAATATCCTTCTCATCCGCCTTCAGTCGGGCCATGGGAAGATGGATGACCACGTAGCCGTAAGTTTTATAATTGCCGATAATCGGCGCCGACACACTCAGCACTTCATAGGGAAAGGAACCGAAGAAATTGCCTTTCACATAAGAAGTATTGGTGCTGCGGATGGGATTGAAATCGCTGATGATTTGCTTGTCCATCTTACCGGCAGAATCCAGAATGATGGTACCGTCCGTATCCATAATCCAGACATCCGCCTGCAAAAAAGCGCTTACCAGCTTCAGCTGGGGAGCAGCCTGCTCTAATTTGATGTCGCCCCCGCTGTAATTATTGGAATAGGTGCTGGCAATCAGACTCGCCTCGTCATATAAGATGGCGGAGCGTGATTTGATCAGGTAATGATAGGTCAGCCCCGAAGAAAGGGTGGCAATGCTGATAAATGCCAATGTTCCGAAGGCAATATACCCTAAAATCAGCTTGACATATAAAGGGATTTTCATCGTCCTCTGCTCCGTACTTCAAATTTGTAGCCGATACCCCAAACCGTACCGATGCTCCAATGTTCATGGTCTTTGATTTTTTCCCGAAGCCTTTTGATGTGCACATCCACCGTTCTGGTATCTCCGATGTATTCATAGCCCCAGATATGGTCCAGAAGCTGTTCTCTGGTAAAAACCTGGTTTGGGCTGGAGGCAAGGAAATACAAAAGCTCCAGCTCTTTCGGCGGCATGTCCACGTGCTTGCCCATATAAATGACGGAATAATTGGTCAGATTGATGATTAAATCCGGATACTCCACGTAATTGCCCTTTTGATGGGACTCATTGATGTTGCTTGCCGGTACCTGATAACGGCGCAGCACCGCCTTTACTCTGGCAACCAGTTCCTTGGAGTCAAAGGGCTTAATCATATAATCGTCCGCCCCCAGTTCAAGTCCCAAAACCTTGTCAAAAACCTCGCCCTTTGCGGAAAGCATAATGATGGGAACGGTGGAGCTGGTGCGCAGCTGCCGACATACCTGATAACCGTCGATACCGGGAAGCATCAAATCCAGAAGCACCAGATGGGGCTTGAACTCCCTGTATTTTTCCAGAGCCGCCTCGCCGTCGTGTACAATATAGGTTTCGTAGCATTCTTTCATCAGGTATAGAGCAATCAAGTCCGCAATATTTTCATCATCGTCTACAATCAAAATTCTCTGTTTTTCTACCATAAATCCCTAAAATCCCCCTATTTAAAATGTACGATGGTTACCGCACTGCCGCCTTCCTCAAAGTCGGCTAAGCTGTACGATTTGATAAAATTCTGTCTTTTCAGATAAGCGTGGATGCCCTTTTGCAGTGCACCGGTTCCTCTGCCGTGAATGATGCGTACAGAAGAAAGGTGGGCAAGCAGGGCGTCGTCCAGATACTTGTCAAGAACGGCGCAGGCTTCATCCACATTCAGGGCAATCACATTTACCTCCGGAGAGATGTGGGCAGCCTTCATCATAGAGGAAGATTTTGACCTGCGGGGTGCCTGACTTTCCTCCTGCTTGCCTTCTATGAAAGAAAGGTCG
>JBGZHY010000053.1:0-4718 GCA_041848045.1 Lachnospiraceae bacterium | reverse complement strand
TTCCATTTTTAAAACGCCTGCAAACGGGCGATTTCCTCCTCTGTCAGTCTTCTGTACTCTCCCGGCGCCAAATCAAACTCATCCAATATAAGACCGGCAAAAGCAATTCTTTTTAAATAGCGCACCTCACAGGATAAGGCGTGAAACATACGCTTTACCTGATGGAAACGCCCCTCCGATATCTCCAGCTCTATTTCGGAAAAATTCTCTCCCTTTTTCAAAATCCGCAGCTTTGCTTCCTTGCAGGGTCCCTCCGACAGTATGATGCCTCTGCGAAACTGCTCGACGGCGTCCTCCGGCAGCCTGCCCGTAATCTCGGCATAATAAAGCTTAGGTACATGCTTGCCCGGTGCCAGCAGCCTATGGTTTAAGGCTCCGTCATCCGTCAGCAGCAAAATCCCCTCCGTGTCCATATCCAGCCGTCCCACCGGAACAAGTCCTTTTCTTTTTTCTTCGATATAGTCCATCACCGTCTTATGCACCGCATCCCGCAAGGCACATACACAGCCTCCGGGCTTGTGCAGAACATAATACACAAAGTCCGACAAATCCAAAGCCGCTCCGTCCAGATAAAGTACATCCTTTCCGGTGTCCAGCTTTTGTTCCGCCTTTTTCACAAGCTCCTCATTTACCCGCAGCCTGCCTGCCAGAACCCATTTTTTCGCCTCCGACCGTGTGCAAAGCCCCAGCTTCACCAGACATTTATCCAGTCTTTCTACCGCCATCAGTTCATTCTCCAGCCTTTGTAGTATTTATTCTTCAACTTTTCCCCCTCCTGCTTGACAAAGCCCAGGGGATAATTCTCCACACACAAAAGGCGGTATCCCTGCCCCTTGTCCCCGGAGCTGATGGTTTCCCCCTTCAAATAGCGCAGCACCCGCTCATCCTCCAGAGAAAGAGAAATCGGATTTTTCCATTCCTGCATCCTCAGGCTCATCGCCAAAGCCTGGGAAGGCTCAAAGCGCTCATATTGTATGCGCCCCAGCAAAAGTCCGCTGCGCAGATAATGCAGAGATTTATCCGGCAGGGTCTTATCCGGCAGATAATAGATATATTCCTTATGCAGGTAAAAACGCTCTTCGTCCCAGTCCACATTCGTCAAATCCAAAAATTCCCGCAGCTGCTTCGGCAGCTTTTCTTTTTTTCGCAGAGTGCAGGAAGCTTTCTCCTGTCCCTCTCCCTTTTTTACCAGTTTACAGACAAAATGTCCCTCTCCATCCAGCTTATGAGGAAAGAGCCGCACCGCCTCCGGTAAGGAGGAAGAGGAGGAAAATCCCGGATACTGCGGCAAGGCTCCCACGGTAAAATCAGGATGCTTTTCCAAAAAATCAAGAATAACCTCCTCATCCTCCTGCCTTGCATAGGTACAGGTTGAATACAGGATATGCCCTCCCGCCTTCAGCATCTTTGCCGCCTGATGCAACAGCTCTTTTTGTATCGGTGCAAAATATTCCGGCCCCCTTTTTAAATAGGCCTGTAAAACCGCACTGTCCTTACGGAACATCCCTTCTCCCGAACAAGGCGCATCCACCAGAATTTTATCAAAATAGGAGGTATAAACCTCCGCCAGCTTCCCTGCTTCCGCACAGGTAATGAAGGCATTGGCAATCCCCGCCATTTCTATATTTTTTAACAATGCCTTTGCCCTGGAGCTGCTGATGTCGTTGCTGACCAAAATCCCCTCTTTTCCTATTTTACAGGCAATTTGGGTGCTCTTACCTCCGGGCGCTCCGCATAAATCCAGTACCCTGTCCCCCGGCTTTGCCTCGCAAAGAGCCGCAGGGCTCATGGCGCTTGGCTCCTGCAAATAATACAGTCCCGCATAATAGCAGGGATTCTTGGACAAGCCCTGCTCGCCCTCCACATAAAATCCGGTATCCGCCCAGGGAACCTGCCGCAGTTTTAACTGTAGCAGGCTAAACAATTCTTCCGGCGAAATTTTCAGGGTGTTCACCCGCAGTCCCGCAAAGGGAGGTCGGGATAAGGTCCGTATATAAGCTTCATATTCCTGCCCCAACAGGCTTTGCATCGCTTCCTTATAGGCGGCAGGCAATTTATCTTCATGCAACATATCTTTACGCTTTCTAAGAACAAGGCACCTAAAGCCGTGCTTCGGTGCCCTCAAACTTTGGAACTACTGATTGTCCTGTGTGTAAACGCTTCTGGATAATTCATCGCGATTGTTGCTGACAATCTCCAGATTGCTCCTCATTGACTCTATATACTGGTCAAAACGGCTGCTTGCCCCTTCGATGGAATGATTGATAATGCTTTCCAGACTGGCAAGAATATTATCCGTATAACTGATGGCGGCGCTTCTGATATTATTAGCCTCTTCCGTTGCCCTGTCCACAATATCCGCCGCCCGAATATTGGCGTCGTCTATCAGCTTATTGGCACTGTCATAGGCTTTTTGCATAATCTCATGCTCATCCAGAAGTTGCTCCGTCATACGGTTGGCGTTGGTGAGAATAGAATCCGCCTCCGCCTTGGCATTATCCAGAATCGCATTGCGGTTGCTGATTACCTTCTGATAAGTCGCCACCTCCTCCGGAATATTATCCCGAAGTTCCTGCAAAAGCTCCAATATGGTGTTTCTTTCCACCGTAATCTTTTCTTTGTTCATCACCGTAGGCTTACATTCATGCTCAATATAATTTTCGATTTCATCTATAATATCCACTATCTTGAATGCCATTACCTATACCCCTCTTTCATCTTATTCATCATTTGTTTTGCCACATCCTCATTGACGAAGGCGGAAATATCCCCTTTATAGCTCGCGATTTCCTTGACCATACTGGAACTGAGATAAGAATATTTTAAGTTTGTGGTCAAAAATACCGTTTCTATATCCTGCGCCATCACCTTGTTGGTCTGTGACAACTGCAGCTCATACTCAAAATCCGTAATGGCCCGCAGACCCCTTACGATAACATTCGCTTTCTTTTCATGGGCAAAGTCGATGAGCAAACCCTCAAAGGAACAGATTTCTATATTGTCCAAAGCTGCCGTGGCATTTTCCAACATTTTAACACGTTCATCCGTTGTAAACAATGGTGTTTTTCTATTATTACACAAAACGCCGATAATCAGCTTGTCGAATATCCTGCTTGCCCGTTCGATAATATCCAAATGTCCGTGTGTCACGGGGTCAAAACTCCCCGGATATATCGCAATTCTCAACTAAGTCCTCCTTTTTAACCAAACATGCTTATTGCTTTTATATTCCTTGATTTTTAAGATTTCATAAAAATCATTTTCCAAAGAAGCACTGTCTTCTCCTTTTTCCATTTCCGCAATAAGCAGACTTTCCTCGCCGACACAGCCCGCTTTTTGCAAATCTCCCAGCGTTCGGGCTACCAGCCCTTTCCCATAAGGAGGATCCATAAATATCAAATCAAAGGGCCCGGCCTCTTCTCCCTGCAAACGCCGCAAGGCTGCCTGTATGTCCATTCCCAGAACTTTTGCCTTGTCCCTCAGCTTCGTTTTGTCCAAATTTGCCTCTATCGCCTGCAAGGCCTTGGGATCTTTTTCTATAAAAACACAGCAGGCTGCCCCGCGGCTGAGAGCTTCTATACCGATGCCGCCGCTTCCGGCAAACAAATCCAAAAAACGAGCCTCCGTAAGCTTACTCTGCAGCATATTGAAAAGGGTTTCCTTGATTCTGTCCGTTGTCGGCCTTGTATCATATCCCTCCGGACTTTGCAAAGGGATGCTTCTTGCTTTTCCTGCGATGACTCTCATGGTGTACTGCCTTCCTGTGTCGTATTTTCCTGCGCCGCAGTGCTGACACCCGGACCTTTTCCCTCCGTGGTAGGAATATGCGGCCCCTTCTTCGTGGATGTCATGGTGGCAGGGCCTTTGGTACTCTCTACGGTAGGCACCAGAGAACTTTGTATAATATTCGGTATGGTGCTTTCCTCTGTCTGTGCCGCCCTTGTACTACCCACGGTACTTGCCCTTCCCGTACGGGTCACCGTCGGTGTAACTTTCGTGGATGTTTTGGATTCACTTCCCTCCAAATGATAGCATAAAATCGGAAAACCGGCTTCTATACTTTCATACAGCAGCTTTGCATTCTCCGGCGGCATATTGATGCAGCCGTGACTGCCTCTGGTTTTATACAACTGTCCGCCGAAAGCGGAACGCCAGCCCGCATCATGAAAGCCGATATCTCCGTTAAAAGGCATCCAGTAATCTACCGGTGTTTCATAGCCCTCACCGCTTAAGACCGCATTTCTTTGTTTATAACTCAACGCAAAGATACCGGCAGGGGTAGCTTTTTTCTTGGCGGTGTTTCCCGATACAAAGTCACTTTCCAAAACCTTCACGCCGTTCTTATACAGGAACAGGTGCTGGGAACTTAAGTTGACCTCCACGTAAGAATTTCCGTAATCCGCCCCGGTCAGACTGGCAGCCTTCTGTATAAAAACCGGTTCTCTCTGCACCTGCTGTCCCTGCAGTATAATATTCTTGATGGCCTTCGCCTCTTCCTTTTCATCAATCTTCCAACCGTAATTACCCGCCGGTACGGTGACCACGCTGCCATAGCTTGTAACCAGACTGCGTTCTTTTTCAGCCGTATTATAAGCTGCGGCAAGCTCCTGTACGTAAGCGTTTATCTTACTTTCATCCAAGCTGATATTTCCCGCGGCATCATAGACCAGCCACTGATGTATGGTATCACCGTTTAAAAGCGGCACCTTGGCATAACT
>JBGZHY010000052.1:0-8750 GCA_041848045.1 Lachnospiraceae bacterium | reverse complement strand
GAAGGGATACCGGGGCTTTGTCATCAACGACTTGTGCAAAAATCACGACATTTCAAAAGGCATCCTGTACCACAATTTTGCAGACAAGAAAGAATTATACCTTGCCTGCGTCAGGCGAAGTTTTCAAAAGGCGGTTTCTTATATGATGAAGGAGGAGGGTGATATACCGGATTTACAGACGTATATGCTTAACAGACAATCGTTTTTTATAGATTGTCCGCAGCATGGGAGGGTATTTTTTGAGGCGTGGGTTTGCCCGCCCCGGGAAGCTCTGGCGGAGGTGGAAAAGGAGAAGGAGCCTTTTTTGGCACTGAACCGCAGTGTATGTCAAAAGCTGTTGTCCACCTCCAAGCTTAAAGAGGGCATCAGTCCGGAGCTTGCCATGGAGTATCTTTTGTTTATGCAGGATATGTTCAGAACCTACTTCTATGCAAAAAGTGACAGCAGAAAGAGCATAGAGGACAGCAGAAGGGAGTATGAAGAAAGCTTGAACAGGGTCGTACACGGAATGTTGTACGGCATTATAGAGAAAGAAGAAAAAAGGGAATAGTCGGGAGGAAGAGATGATTTTGTTGATACTGCGTTGGGTATGTGCGATTGGTATTGCCTTTTTACTGGGAAAGCTTGTGTCGAGGCTGAAACTGCCTTCATTACTCGGCTGGCTGCTCGGAGGAATGATTTTGGGACCTTATGCCCTTAATTTGATGAATCAGGATCTGATCGGCAGTCATAGCTATGAAACCATATTGAAAATATTGGAATGTGCCGTCGGATTTATGATAGGAACGGAGTTGATTTTTAAAAAACTGAAGGCCTATGGAAAACCGCTGATCATAACCACTATATTTCAGTCGGTGGGAACCTATATCGTAGTGGCCTTGATATTCGGACTGGTATTCGCGTTGATGAATATTCCGGTATATCTGGCTTTTATTTTGGGCGGTATCGCCTTGGCTACGGCGCCTGCGCCGGCACTGTCTATCGTACAGGAGTTTAAGGCTTCCGGTCCCGTTACCAATACCCTGATTCCGATGGCGGCTTTGGATGATATGGTGGGGGTTATTTGCTTCTTTTCTACCATTTCCTTTATTATCATGAAGCTTTCCGGCGGAAATGTACCATTGTATTTGGTACCGGTTATGATTTTTTTGCCCCTTGTCATCGGCTGCATAACAGGATTTCCGGCGGCTTTTTTATTAAGAAGATATAGGTCGGCAACTGCGGTCAGAGGGATTTTGGTTGTGATGATTATTCTTACCTCCCTGATAGGATTTTGGTGCAATCATTACCTGCTTCCGGCACCGGTTTTGAACTTTATGCTGATGGGAATGTCTTTTTCGGCAACCTTTGCCAATATGATAGAGGAAGAAGATTTGGAGGCTGCAGCTAAGCATTTTGAGCCTGTTTTGGGTGTATCTTTACTCATCGTAATCATCAATTTGGGGGTACCTTTGGATTATCGCGCGATTGTGGGAACCGGTTTGTTTACCTTAATCTATATTGTATCCAGAGGTATCGGGAAGTATTTCGGCGCCAGGCTGGGTGCCGGAATAACGGGAATGCCGGAAACGGTGCAGAAGTATTTGGGATTTACCTTGTTGCCGCATTCGGGTGTGTCCTTGGTTTTTGCGGGAATTGCCGTATCTGCGCTGACAAAGTTCGATCCCGAGTACGCTGTTGTAATTCAGGGAACGATTGCAGCGGCAGCGATTATCAATGAAATTATTGCAGTTATTATGGCAAAGAAAGGTTTTGAATGGGCGGGAGAAATTCCTAAAGCATAAAGAAAGAAGGAGATAGAATATGAATCAGAATGTTAAATATTTATCGCTGATAAGCGCTGTGATTTCGATTGGGCAGGGGTGTATATGCTGCTGTATCCGGGTGTCAGCCTGGTATCCATGGCGGTGCTCTTTGCCTGCACGTTGCTGGTAAACGGAATAGCGGGTATAGTCCATTACTTTGCCGGCGGAAGCTTCAGAAATACTTGGGATTTGCTTGGCAGCATCCTTACCGTACTGCTGTCCGTCTGCCTGTTTTCCGGCAGCTTTCTGGACTTGGCTCTACTGATACCCTGCATTTTTGCTTTCTGGGTGCTCATAACAGGCACAACAAAGCTGCTGTGGGGCCTGGCCTTGCGAAAGGAAGAAAGAGCAGCGGCGCAGCATTTGATTTTCATGGGAATTATAGGAGTGGCAGGCGGAATACTTATGTTTGCTTATCCTCTGGCTCTGGGATTGTTTATCGCATATATGATTGCTTTTGGATTTGTCTATCAGGGAATGGTATCCTTCATTCTCTTTTTCAAACACAGGGTGGCTTAAGATTGCATAAAAAAGCCGAAGTATCCGCTTGCCGGCATGCTTCGGCTTTTTTAAATTTATCCCTGGTCTTTTTTTAGAAGTACCTGAAACGCATTATGCGGCATTTCAATTTGCTGCGCGTCAAAAGCTGCTTTTATTTTCTCATTTAAGCGCCATTTTGTTTTGTTGTATTCGGCGCCGGAGCACCAGGCACGAAGCCCCACCATCATGGCTGCAGGCTCAAAGGCATCCAGATAACAAAGGATTTCTTTGTCCTTTAAAATGCCATCGTCGTTGCTGCAAAGCTCATACAGAATTTTTTTTACCTTTTCCACATCGCTGTCGTAGGCAACGCCGACTTTGATTTCCAGCATACGCTCCGTGCGTGCGGTTAAATTGGTAATCACCGAGTTGGCCAGATTACCGTTGGGCATGGTAATTTTTTTGTTGTCATAGGTAATGATGGTGCTGTACACCAAGCCGATGGCATGAACCTTGCCCTCTGCCAAATCGGTGACAATATAATCGCCGGTGATAAAGGGCTTCATCACCAGAATCAGGACGCCGCCCGCAAAATTGGAAAGGCTTCCCTGCAGGGCAAGACCGATGGCAAGACCGGCGGAGCCGAGCACCGCCACAATACTGGTGGAGTTAATGCCTATGCGCTGTGCCGCAATCAGCAGCAGCAGGACATAGGCGGCTGCCCGTACAAGAGAAATCGTAAACTTGCGCAACCCCCTGTCCATAGGACTTTTTTCCAGAAACTTACCGAAAAGTCCCATAAAATAGGAAATCAGCTTGCTGCCTACGAGAAGAATCAAAAGGACAATGCCGATTTGATACAAAAGCTTTAACAACAGCGGAAGGGCTTCCTGCAGGCTCTGTACAATATAGTTCGGGTTTAATTTCTCAATATCCTCCGCCACGCCGGCACCCTGGGCAGCCATGTCCGCCACATCTTCCAAAAGATTAAGGCTTTCGGCTGCCGCAGTGCTGTCCGTGGCGCTTAGCAATAAAATCTGCATAGCCTAATCCTCTGTTTCCGAAAGACGGAAAAGCATCACAGCCATAGGGGCTACATTGAGTTTAAGGCTGTGCTCCATGTCGCGGAAAGGCTGCTTCTTCGTGCTGATGTTTGCCGCATTGCTCGTCTTGCCGCTGCCGCCGTATTTTGCTTTGTCGGAATGAAACAGCAGCTTCAGTTTTGCGGCATGAGGCAGACCGAAGCAAAAGCCCTTGTATTCCAGCGGGGTAAAATTCACCACCACAAAAAGCTGCTCCGCGCTGTTTGCCGAGCGACGGATATAAGCCAGAATATTTTCCTGATAGGAATGGCAGTCCACCCATGTAAATCCGTCCCGTTTGTTGTCCAATTCCCACAAAGCGGGATGGGAGAGGTAGAGTTTGTTCAAGTCCTTGCTGAAGGCGTGCATTTTTTTGTGCACCTCGTAATCCAGTAATTCCCATTCGATGCTTCTGTGCTCGTTCCATTCCCTGCCCTGCCCGAACTCCTGCCCCATAAACAAAAGCTTCTTGCCGGGATGGGTCATCATAAAGCCGTAAGCGGCACGCAAATTGGCAAACTGTTCCTCCTGGCTTGCGCCCGGCATTTTCCCCAGCAGGGAGCCTTTGCCGTGTACCACCTCGTCATGGCTGAGAACCAGAATGAAATTTTCACTGTACTGGTAAATCATGGAGAAGGTCAGTTCTCCGTAGTGGTGGGAGCGATAAATCGGATCATAGCGCATATAACGCAGAAAATCGTTCATCCAGCCCATATTCCACTTAAAGTCAAAGCCCAGTCCGCCCTCATCCAGCCTTCCGCTGACCTTTGGCCAAGCCGTGGATTCTTCGGCAATCAATATGGCGGAAGGGAATTTCTGCTTAAAAATACTGTTTAAATGCTTTAAAAATTCGATGGCTTCCAGATTTTCCTTGCCGCCGTAGCGGTTGGCAACCCATCCGCCGTCATTCTTACCGTAATCCAAGTACAGCATGGAAGCGATGGCGTCCATACGAATGCCGTCGATGTGGTAGTATTTTGCCCAGTAAAGGGCGTTGGCAATCAAAAAGTTGCTGACCTGCGGGCGCCCGTAGTTGTAAATATATGTGCCCCAGTGAGGATGCATACCCTGTCTGGGGTCGGCATGCTCATACACCTGGCTGCCGTCAAAATTGCCCAGTCCGTGGAGATCCTTCGGGAAATGGGCGGGAACCCAGTCGATGATAACGCCAATGCCGTTTTTGTGCATGTAATCCACAAAATACATGAAATCATGCGGGGTGCCGTAGCGGGAACTTGGGGCATAATAGCCTGTCACCTGATAGCCCCAGCTTTCATCCAGCGGATGCTCCATGACCGGCAAAAGCTCTATATGGGTATAGGACATACTTTTGGCGTATTTTGCCAGCTTTCCGGCAATTTCCCGATAATTGTAAAATTCGGAGCCGCAGATTTCGTTGCCTTCCTCATCCAGACTAAGCTCCTTTCGCATCCAGGAACCCAGATGTACCTCGTAAATATTCATCGGAGATTCGCTGCCTTCTTTTGCCTTGCGGGCGACCTCATCCCGCCTGTCCATCCAGTCCTTGTCGGACCAGTCATAGGCGCTGATATCATAGACCAGGCTTGCATTATTCGGACGCAGCTCGCTGAAAAAAGCGTAAGGATCGGATTTAAGCATAGGCTCGCCTTTGATGGTTTTGATTTCAAACTTGTATAAGTCATAGTCCTTCAGTCCCGGAATGAAGAGGTCGTAAATGCCGCAGGCTCCCAGCTTTCGCATCTGGTGCGCTCTGCCGTCCCAGTTGTTGAAATTTCCGACTACGGATACACGGATGGCGGCAGGGGCATATACGGAAAAATATACGCCTTCCACGCCCTGTATACTGGTTTTGTGAGCGCCCATTTTATCGAAAATATCATAGTGGATACCGGCGTCAAAACGTGCAATATCCTCCGGCGTATATAGGGTTGGGAAGCTGTAAGGGTCTTTGATTTCGGCGGTGACACCATTGTCGTAATGCACAATCAGGCTGTATTTGAACAAGGTTTTTCGGGAGAGCAGGATGGCGAAAAATCCGGCCTCGTCCACCAGCTCCATTTCGCGGCTCTGTTTTTGTTTGTCGATCAGCAGTTCCACCCGCAGAGCATGGGGGATAAAAACCTGTACCAGCACGCCCTCTTCCGTAAGGTGTGCGCCGAGTATATCCTGTACACGGGAACATTCGGAATATAAAATTTCTTCTATTGCCGCCAAGTCCAGTACCTTTGATAATGTATTTTCCATAAATGATATTTGTAGTAAAACTACTGCTCCTTTCCCGAAAATATATTTCCTGACGGTATATATTTTAGCATATTTTGCTTTGAAAAGTCACAAAAAGTTTAGAAAAAGTATCTTGCGTATCTTTTCGTTCTGCCTTAAACTAGAGAAGATTCAGGAAAAGAGAGAGTGGACAAGATGAGCTTAACAAGAAGAAAAAGAGAGTTATTGGATGAGATGGAAAAGTCGAAGGTAGAGCAGTTTTCACTGGCAAAAGAAATATGGAACTGGCTCAGCATCCTGCTGATTGCCGCAGCCATTGCCTTTGTTTTGAATACATTTATTATTGCAAATTCCAGAGTGCCTTCCGGTTCTATGGAAAATACGATTATGACGGGGGACAGGCTGATCGGTTTTCGGCTGAGCTATTTGTTTGAAGAGCCGGAGCGGGGCGATATCATCATTTTTCGCTGGCCGGATGATGAGAGTATTTATTTTGTCAAGCGCATTATCGGCATGCCGGGGGATACGGTGCGTATCAGCGGCGGAAAGGTATATCTGAACGGTTCGGATACCCCTTTGGAGGAGCCTTACCTGAAAGAGGAGATGTTTCCGGAGGCGGATGTGGAATACACGGTTCCGGAAGGCGCTTATTTTGTGATGGGAGATAATCGCAACAACAGTGCGGATTCCAGACGCTGGGAGAATACCTTTGTATACAGGGACAAGATTGTAGCTAAGGTTTTGTTCCAGTATTTTCCGAAAATCCGTTTAATCTCATAATGCTTGTTGACAGAACAAGCAGTTCATACTATAATGCAGGTTGTCAAATAGATTGTGTAAAATTTATTTGTGGGAGTCCAAAATATTTATTTGTTAAAAGAGGGTAAGTGCATTATGTTGAAGGAATTTAAAGAGTTTGCTTTTAAGGGTAATGTGGTTGACCTGGCAGTCGGTGTGATTATCGGTGCGGCTTTCGGAAAGATTGTAACGTCTTTGGTTAATGACATCCTGATGCCGATTATCGGTATACTGCTGGGAGGCGTAAACTTTTCAGAGTTGAAGTATGTGATTACGCCGGCAGCGGGAGATGTGGCGGAATCGGCTATTTTGTACGGTGCTTTCATTCAGTCCATCGTTGATTTTCTGATTATTGCCGTTGCCATATTCTTCTTTGTAAAGCTCATTTCTCTGACCAAGAAGAAGGAAGAGGCGGCTCCGGAAGAGCCTGCAAAGAAGCCGGATGACATTGTGCTTCTGGAGGAAATCAGAGATTTACTGAAGAAGTAAGGGAAAACGCAAGGAAATATGCAGCTTTGTCCCGAGGCGGGACAAAATTAAGGAAAGTAGGAGGAATAAGAATATGAAGTATATTTGCGATGTATGCGGATACGTATATGACGAAGTAGCGGGTGATCCGGATAACGGTATTGCACCGGGCACGAAGTGGGAGGATGTGGATGACGATTTCCTTTGCCCATTGTGCGGTGTAGGTAAGGATCAGTTCTCAGTGGATGCTTAAGACGGGATGGAAACCGACGGCTTGCGGGCTGTCGGTTTTTTTGTGTATTTTATATCTTTAGTTTTAAAAGGGCGTTTTTCTGTAAAAGCAGCTCGGCAGCGAAATGGATGCCGAAAAGTGTATCCGTTCCGGAAGAGTGTCCGATGTGCAAAAAGGCTTCCTGTATGTTCTGCCGCTCCTTGGCAAAAGCATTTCCGGCAATGACATCGTAGAAATCAACGACCGGGAGGCTGAAGCGGTTTTGCAAAGGCATGGTTAAGAATCCGGCACTGATATCGTTGGTGTTCGGCAGCTTTTGCCAAATACTGTCACGCAGCATACGAAAAGCCTCCGGATCTATATCCCTTTGCAAGGCAAACAGTAAGGATAAAAAGCCGCATATGCAATCATCTCCGCCGGGAGTCAGGCCTTCTCCGACGCCCACAAGCCTCGGTATGAGGGTGCAGAGGGACGGAATATCCTGCCCGGCGAGCCGTATTTCCTCCAACAGGCTCTTGGCGTGGCGATTGAGGAGATTTAAGTTCTGCTCCTTTCTGAAGATTTCGGCAAAACCGTAAGTCGAGGTATGTTGAAGAAGGGCGGCGGTGCCTGATGCAATGCTGCCCAGCAGTGTCCTGTCCCGGAGCGGACTTAAGGACAGCGGATGATATATGGTATGGGAATCAAGCAAAAATACCAGCTTATTTTCAATATATATGGCATTTTTTCGCAAGAAAACAGCATCTTCCCGGGATAGATTTGCCCTTTGCATATCCTCTTTGCACATATCGGTGATGAGGCTCAAAGGTGACAGGGTGGTATGTTGTACCTGTAAAGAAAAAATATGCGAACCGGCTTTGATGTTGATGGTTTTAGGGTAGAGGGAATGGATACACAGCATTTCCTCTGCAAGAAAAAAGGGCCGGAGTATATCTTTGGCGTATAGGGACGAATACAGAATTTTATATTACATAAGGCACCTCCTTTTGCTTGGGGGAAGTCTTAAGGCTGACAATGACGGTCTAAAAAATCAAGAGTTTTTTCCATAAGAGCACGGGTACTTTCGGAAGCTTCATTTCGATCGTAGTCATGCTCTTTTTCGGCTGCAATAAAAGCTTCGGCAGAGTATTTTTCGCAGAGCAGCTGAAATTCCGTATAGGGAACATCGGGATCGCTGATACTGTGGGTACAAAACAAGGGAAGGGATGAATGTTGCACCTATCGGAATTTTTTGTCTGCTTGCCAATGTATCGGGCAGTACGGGCTTTATGGTGATTATTCCGATGCTTAAATTTTTGGGCTTGCTTCTTATCGGTGATTTGATACAGTTCCTGCTGTTCGGTCCTCTTACGGTAGCGCTTTGCAAGGTGAATGTATTGAAAATGCCGAAAAAATTCTCCAAGATGTCTATTATGGCGGTGACCACAACGTCGGGAGCCATTTGTCTTCCGACGAAGATGGAAGATTCGGTTACCAAGTTCGGCGTGAGCAAGAAAGTGGCTGACTTTACCGGGCCGATTACGATGTCCATGAACAGCTGCGGTGCGGCGCAGTGTTATGTGGCGACCATATTCTTTATGGTACAGTCCACGGGTGTGCAGATGTGGATGTGGACGTTATGGTTGCCATGCTGGTTGCTTCTAAATTGGGAGAACTGGACAGAGATGTCTGTAATGAATT
>JBGZHY010000051.1:0-5300 GCA_041848045.1 Lachnospiraceae bacterium | reverse complement strand
GGCAGCGGAAAAAGTACCATACTTAAAGCCATCGGCGGCTTTATTGATATTGATGAGGGGCATATTTACCTGGATGCCGAAGAAATCACAAACCAGGCGCCGCAGCACAGAAATATTTCCACCGTTTTTCAATCTTACGGACTTTTCCCTCATATGAATGTCATTGAAAATATCTGTTACGGACTGAAATTCAGGGAGCCCGATAAAGCCAAAAGGCGCAGTCAGGGAATGGAAATGCTGGAACTGGTAGGTTTAAAGGGCTTTGAACACAAAAAAATCAAGCATCTTTCCGGAGGAGAACAGCAAAGGGTGGCTCTTGCCCGCAGCCTGGTTGTAAAGCCTAAGCTTTTACTTCTGGATGAGCCTCTCAGTAATCTGGATGCCGGACTTCGCATAGAAATGAGAGGTGAAATCAGACGCATCCAAAAAGAATTTGACATCAGTACCATTTTGGTAACCCATGACCAGGAAGAAGCCTTTGCTCTTGCAGACAATATTGCACTTTTAGGAAAGGGCAGGCTGCTGCAATGTGCCACGCCTGAGGAAATTTATCACCGCCCCGCCTGTAAAGAGGTTCTAGATTTTATCGGGCAGGTCAATTACATTGAAGATGCTTATGTACGTCCGGAAAATATCCGCCTTTACCGACTTTCGGAATATGTACCGGATATCGCCTTGTATGGGGACAAAAATTTGTACCGAAGCAAAGTCCTGATTCGGGATATCCTATTCAAAGGATCTTTTTCAGACATCTGCCTGGAAAGCCCCTATGGTCCTTTGTTGGCGCAGGTACAAAACAGCAGTGCAGTCTGGCATAAAGGCGAGGAAGTCATCGCAGAATACAGACTGCAGCATTTTTCTGCAACAATACACTGACATAGCGGAGCCTAAAGAATCACCGAATGGTTCTCCAGGCTCTTGTTATTCCTTTTATGCCAAGGCATACAAAAAAGCGAAGACCAAGAAGTCCCCGCTTTTGCTTTATTCCGTACACATCTGCATTCCCTCCGGCAACCGCCCCATACGGGCATTCCTGCCATAGGTCCGAACCGCATAAATATACGCGTACATATTTTCAAGAGATGTGTATAAGGGTACGTCACAGCCCGTATGCAACAGATAACCCTTCGGGCTGTCCGCCGCCTTGGCAATGCAACTTTTCACCGCTTCCACCACATCCTCCGGCTGTCCGAAACGCAAAACCTCTGTAGGCGATACATTGCCGATAATCAGCATTTTGTCCCCCAAAACCTCCTTAAGCTGAGCAATATCTTCGATATTGTCCACACTGAAGCCCGTCAGAGGCATATCCGCAATATCCTCCCACAAATGCCTGGATTTTCCGCAGATATGACAAACCGGCTTTATGCCCGTAATGGCAATTACCCCCTCTATCAGCTTCTTCTGATAGGGCAGAGCAAACTCATCATAAAGCTTCTTGGAAATCAAATTCCCGCTTGCAAGGGGATCCCCGAAGGAAAAGGACACCGGTCCGAAAGCTTCGGTAAAACAGCGAACCCACTCCAAACAGCAGTCCAAAGTAAAATGCAGCAATCTGTGCAGCTCCGCCTTATTTCTGCGCATATCCGTCAGAATCAGCTCTGCCGGACGTATGGACTGTGCCGCCGACAAAGGTCCGTTTGTGGAAGTCGAAATCGGCAGATCCGGAAAACGCTCCTTCAGCCGCCTTGCCGTTTCCAGCTTTTTTTGCAGAAACGGATTCTTCTTCGGCGAAAAAGGCGGTAGTCTGTCCAAATCCTTGTAATCCTGTAGAATATGCTTTTTAATGCAGGGAATACCCCGCTCCGGATAGCTCAGCTCCGTTCCCAAGGCCGTACCCACAGCCCGCAAATCCAGCCCGATGGTGGCTCCTTTGATACCCAGCTTTAATTCCTTCTGCCGAATCAGCTCTGCAAAAATTTCAAAATCATTGCTCCACTCCAATGTCGTATAGCCCAGTATGTCTGCCAACGGAAGCTCTACATCCATCAGATTATAAGGAAGAAAATCTACTTCCTCCCCTGCCATATAAGCGGACATCCGCTCTGCCGAGTCCATCTGCGGCGGCATCTGCGCCAAAGCTTTTTCGTAGTCTATCCTCTGCATATTTTCCTCTTAGAATAAAGGTACCTTTGTTTTCTGTGTTTCGTTGATGATATAATCTTTTACTTCCTGAGAAGTCAGCGCCTCTTCCACAGCCGCCGCCCAAGGCTGCTCCTCCTTGATAACCAGCTGTATACCCTCCTCCTGGGCATAAGCCAAGGCAGAAGCCGCATCTCTTCCCGTTTCTCTCATGACATCGGACATTACCACAGCCAAATCCGTATCATCTACCGCATTGGCAAGGCTCAGCCTCTCCATCTCCACAAATTTCAAGTTCAAAGGATTCTCGGTAATATCCAGAATACTAGGCTCCGCCACACTCTCGTCCAGCTTAATCAAGCCCACATCCGCCAAAAGCTTAAAGGCAATGGCACGGTTGGATACATCGTTGGAAACCGCAACGGTCATTCCGTCCGTAATCTCTTCCAGACTCTTTACTTTGTTGGAATACAGACCGATTTGGAAAGCAAAAACTTCCTTGCCGTATACCTGTAAATTGGCATTCTTATCCTTGTTGAAATTGTCCATATAGCTCTTATACTGGTGGAAAGTAGCGTCAATACTGCCGTCCCACACCGCAATATTCGGCGTTACCGCATCGTCGAACATTTTGATTTCTATTTGGTACTCCGTATTAGACTCGTTGAATACCTTTTGTGCCACTTCCAGTACATCCTTGGAGATGGCGGAGGTTCCGATAACAATTGTCTTCTTCTCCCCTGCCGCTGCCGCCGTAGTCGTTTCCGCCGCAGCAGTTGTTTCTGCCGCTGCCGTGGTGCTTTCCGCTGCCGCTGCAGTCGTTTCCGCTGCGGTGCTGCCTGCCTGTCCGCTTCCCTGTGTCGCGCAGCCGAACAGCAATGCGCAAGCCATCAACATAGCTCCTACTCTTGTACTTTTTTTCATGATAGTCCTCCTTGTGTGTTGACAAATATTTATGTGAATAGAATATCGCTACCCTACTGCACTCTTTGGTATATCCAATTTCCGATCAGCTGTATAATGGCTGTCAATACGATCAAAAGAAGCACCGTACTGATCATAATCGTATTATTGAAGCTCTGGTATCCGTAGGTCAGACCCACTGCGCCAAGACCTCCGGCACCGAGAGCCCCTGCCATAGCGGTTAAACCCAAAATGGTGATGGAAGCCAGAGTAATATCCATCACCAGGCTCGGCACCGCCTCCTTTACAATCACCCGAAAGATAATCTGCATATTGGAAGCGCCGAAAGAGCGCGCCGCCTCCACCAGACTCTTATCCACCTTTTTAAAGCTGTTTTCAAACAGACGGGCAATAAAAGGCGCCGAGGCCACGCTCAAAGGCACGATTGCCGCCGTATCTCCGATGGATGTTTTTACCAAAAAACGGGTAAAGGGAATAATGGATACCGCCAGAATAATAAAAGGGACGGAACGCAGCGTATTGATGCAGATATCCGAAGTCCTGTAGACCAGACGATTCGGCTTCAATCCGCCCTCTCCCGTATAAATGAGAACGATGGACATACCAAAGGCCACCGTTACGGAAATGCATATCGACATCAGCGTCATGTAACTGGTCTGCTTTAGGGCAGGCAGCAAAATCATATTGACAATCTTAGAAAAATCATTCATGTACATACCTCCATTCCACATCCCGCCGATCCAGAAAGTCGGCAGCTGCTTCCCTGTCCTCTTTTTCAATACGAATCACAAAGGAGCCCAGCATCTTGTCCCGGTAAGTATCCAAAGCGCCTCCCACAAGCGAAAACAGGATTCCCTTTTCCTTAGCCAGCTCTGCCAGATGACGCTGCAGCCCTCTGCCCTCTCTGTCGATAATTTCCATATATACGGCATCTTCTTCACAGACGATGCGGTTCTTCCGCCCCAAAAGGTCATATAAAACCGGCGGCTTGTCAATAAAAATATCCTCTACCCGTCCGCTTGCCGCAATTCTTCCTTTATTCAAAATGACTGCCCGGTTACACACCTGCTTAAGCACATCCATCTGGTGGGTTACCACTACGATGGTCACTTCCATTTCTCTGTTGATTTTTCGCAGCAAATCCAAAATGGAGGTGGTAATATTGGGATCCAGAGCAGAGGTTGCCTCGTCGCAAAGCAGAATACCCGGCTTCATGGTCAAGGCTCTCGCAATCGCCACCCTCTGTTTTTGTCCGCCGCTTAATTGTCTGGGCTTTGCCTCCAGCTTATCCCCAAGCTCCACCAAAGCTGCCAGCTCCCGCACCCTTTCATCAATCTCCGCCTTCGGATAGCCCCAACACTTCATCGGAAAGGCAATGTTATGGTATACATTTTCCCGCTCCAACAAAGAAAAATGCTGGAAAATCATCCCGATATTCTTGCGAAATACCCGCAGCTCCCCTTCGGATATACCCGAAACCTCCACACCGTTTACCTTCAGGCTGCCGCTGTCAAATTTTTCCAAACCGTTTATACAGCGCAGCAGGGTAGACTTTCCTGCTCCGCTGACGCCAATCAAACCAAAAATATCATTCTTTTGAATCTCAAAGCTGATGTCCTCCAAAATCACATTTTCACCAAAGCTTTTACGCAAATTCTCTATTTTTATCATGTTCCAACCTGCCAAGTTTTTTATTTGCGCTCGGTATATCTCGCAAAATTACAAATAATTCTACTACATACGCGTATTTTAAACAATATTTTTAGTTATTGATTATAATTATAGAACAATAATCTTATCGTTTCTTTCTATATCTCGTCACAAACAAAAAAGCGAAGACTCTTACAGTCCCGCTTTATGCTTTTCCCCAAGGGCGCGCCCAAGGTCTTTTTTGATTTTTCTCCCAAATTCCCGCAGGCGTATAAACTCCTGCGGCCATATCTTGGTAATGCGATCCACCGAAACGATAAAAATAGCCACCACCGAATAGTCCTTTGCCTTGTCAATCAAGCCCATCAGCTCCAGCACAATAAAAAACAAATAAAAACTGAACAAAATAGAACGTTTGGGCAAAGCCATCAATATTTCCACCGCCATTTTGGCGCTTACATAAAAGGAATAGCCAAAAGACTTTTCCTTACGCAACCTGGCTGCCAGAAAATTCCGTATCTTCCCGTACACCAAATCCGATGTGATGATAAAGGCAAAGCTTGCCGTCGTCATCAGACCGATGTTTACCGCATGCTCCTCCGAAAAACCCCGGTCCAGGGCACAGCCTGCCGCCCAGCCTCCGG
>JBGZHY010000050.1:0-4286 GCA_041848045.1 Lachnospiraceae bacterium | reverse complement strand
TTTGCGGTATGTTTTACAAAGAAAAGTTACTGGGAAAGGATCAGATAAAATTTCAAACTTGCAGTATTGCCGTGATGGGCAGCGACACGGGTGTCGGCTCCACTCATATCAGTGTTTCGGCGGCGAGGTACATACAGCTGTGCAGGAAAAAAAGAGTTCTTTTGCTCAGTCCGGATACGGGAAGAGGCGAAGGAGCGGCATTTTCCGGCATGCAGGCGGTGTGCAGCGGCAGTGAAAGTAATTTTGCAAAAGAGGTGCAAAAACTGCGGGAAAGCGGTATTTACGAATATCTTGTCATAGATTACGGAAAGGCGGATACGGATAAAAGAAATGAGTTCGTGAAACAGGATATAAGAATTTTCGTTCTTTCTTTCAGCGTATGGAAACAGGACAGGATACAGGCATTTTTATACAGGGAGCAAAAGCGGATCTATCGGGAATGGCATTTCGTATATCATTTCGGAGAGCCGGAGTCTAAGCGGCGCTTTGAAAGAAAGTATGGGATTTCCGTACACCGCTTCCCGTATACGGAGGATGTCTGGCATACCGACTGGCAGGTTTACACCTTTTTCGGAACAAAAATCAATTTGGCAGGTGGCAATAGTGTGTTACGACTATTTCCTTAGTGTCTTGGGCTAGAGGTAATATATGGGTGGCAGTTATTTGAGTGAAAAAGACAGCAATGTTTATATCGAAGGTTTGGCACGCTTCAGAGATAAGGGCGTGCGAATATTTGTAGACGGTAAGTACAGTAGTTCTAAAAATGAATGGTATAAAATGCTGAAGGTTTGTGACAACGGAGCCTACTACATGGCGGATTTTATTGATGACGTCAGTGGGCAGTTAAAGGAAATTAGATTTAATAAAATAGAGGTGAAACGGAGTTAGTGAAGAGTTTACGAAAAATTAACAAAATTTTATAAAAAGGTGTAAGTCTGTAAAAATAAGTACACAAATCTATGCTATAATTAGGAAACCTAAAACTTGGAGGTTTCCTAATTTTTATGAAAAAAAGTGTCATTTCAACAAGCATAGTGGTTATTCTTTTGGTATTGGCCATTCTGATATATCTTTTCAAAGCAGGATTTGCAGAGTTCGGAGCGAACAAAGAACAAGTGAATTTAAACGAATATTTTCAGGCAAGCGGCGATGAACTTGCCTTGTTTTATAATGATGAGTTGCAAAGCGCAAAGGGCGTGGAAAAGGACGGGGTAGTCTATCTTCCGCTAAACTGGGTCAGCAGTATTCTGAATGACAAATTTTATTGGAGCAGCGAGGATGAGCTTTTGATTTATACCTTGCCGGAAAGCGTTTTAAACAGCGATTACAGTACCCTGGGGCAAAATGCCAAGCCTCTGTTAATCAAACAGGGAGAGGAGCCGTATATTTCCATTGCCGTTGTCAATACCTATACCGATATGCAGTATCGGATTTTTGATGACAATGGCGTAAAGCGTATATTTTTGAGTAATACATACGGAGAATATGTGTCGGCAAGCGTCAAGGGAAAGGTAAGCCTGCGTGCGGGGGCGAGTCTGGGGGACAAGGTTGTAAAGGTGCTAAACGGCGGGGAGAATCTGCGTCTGATTTTGGAGGATACCAGTCAGGAATATCTGGATTCCAAGGCCTTAAAATGGATTAAGGTGCTTACGGAGGACGGTTATATCGGCTATATTCGCAAAAAGAATCTGCACCGTTTTTCGTGGGCAAGTTCCAAAAGCAGCTTCAAGCCCCTTGTATATTCCGGCATCAGCCTGGGGGAAAAGGTGATTTTGGCATGGCATCAGGTGAGCAATGCAAAGGCCAATGAGAACATGGAAGCTTTGCTGGAAAACACAAGCGGCATCAATGTACTGTCACCGACCTGGTTCAGTCTTTCGGACAATGCGGGCAACTATAACTCGCTGGCAAGCAAGGATTATGTGGATAAGGCGCATGCCAAGGGGATACAGGTATGGGCTTTGATTGACAATTTCAGTACGGAGGTCAACTCCCTTACGCTTTTGTCCAGTACGGAAGCCAGACGGAATTTGATCACCTCTCTCATCAAGGATGCCAAAGCTCTGGGCTTGGACGGATTGAATCTGGACTTTGAAGGCTTGAAGCAGGAGAGCGGAAAGCATTACATACAGTTCATTCGTGAGTTGAGTGTGGAAACGAGGAAAAACGGTATTATTCTGTCGGTGGACAATCCGAGCTATGCAAGCTTCAATACCTTTTACGGAAGAGCCAAGCAGGCGGAGGTGGCGGACTATATCATCAATATGGGTTATGACGAGCATTATGCCGGCTCCGAAAAAGGCAGCGTGGCTTCCATCGGATTTGTAAAAGGCGGGATAGACAAGAGCCTGACGGAGGTGCCAAAGGAGAAGCTGATTAACGCGGTTCCGGCGTACACAAGAATATGGACGGACAGCGGCTCCAAGGCGCTGGGTATCAAGGCGGCTTTGGAATGGATAGAAAGCAATCAGGTACAGCTTGTCTGGAAGGATACGGAAGGGCAGTATTACGGAGAGGCTTTGGTGGACGGGGAGATGTCCTATATCTGGATGGAGGAGGAGAAGTCCTTGGGGCTGAAGGTGTCCTATGCCAAGGAAAAGGATATCGGAGGCATTGCCGTATGGAAGCTGGGACTGGAGCCTCCGGAGGTCTGGGAGGTGATTTCCCGAATCAGGCCTTAGAGGAAGTGCGGATGTCATCATGAACACCGGAAAAGCTGTCCGGAAAATTTTGGTCAACGGCTTGACAGTATATAGGGTCATCGGTATAATATTACATTGTGTAATTGCGGATTGATGCTTGCCACAGCCCCGGAAAGCATTTGTCTACATAGATTAAATGAATGGCACGAACAGTGTAGTTAATGGAGGAAAATCATGAGTACATTTATGGCGAATCCTGATAAGATCGACAGACAATGGTATGTAGTCGATGCAAAGGGTGTGACCTTGGGACGTCTTGCGGCAGAGGTGGCAAGTGTTTTAAGAGGTAAGAACAAACCGGTATTTACGCCGCATGTAGACTGCGGAGATTATGTAGTGGTGGTCAATGCGGACAAGGTAAAAGTAACAGGTAAGAAGTTAGACCAGAAGATTTATTACAACCATTCAGAGTATGTTGGCGGTATGAGAGAAACAACCTTGAGAGAGCTCCTGGCAAAGAAGCCGGAGAGAGTTGTTGAGCTGGCGATTAAGGGTATGCTTCCGAAGGGACCTTTGGGAAGAAAAATGTATACCAAGCTGCATGTATATGCAGGTCCAAACCATGAGCATCAGGCTCAAAAACCGGCAGTAATGGAAATCAAGGGCTAATTTAGTCTGAAAAGGAGAGTATAGCAATGGCTAATGATAAATTTTACGGAACAGGTAGAAGAAAAAAATCCATCGCCAGAGTATATTTAGTACCTGGTACAGGAAAGATCACGATTAACAAGAGAGATATTGACAATTATTTGGGCCTTGAAACCCTGAAGGTGGTTGTGCGTCAGCCTTTGGTTGCGACAGACACCGTAAATAAGTTTGATGTGTTGGTTAATGTGCACGGCGGCGGCTTCACCGGTCAGGCGGGAGCCATCAGACACGGTATCGCAAGAGCTCTTTTGCGTGCAGACGGCGAGTACAGACCTGTGTTGAAAAAGGCAGGGTATCTGACGAGAGATCCGAGAATGAAAGAGCGTAAGAAGTACGGCTTGAAGTCCGCAAGAAGGGCGCCGCAGTTCAGTAAGCGTTAATTTTGCTAAAAAAGCATCCGCCGGCATAGCCCTCATGACACTAGCCGCACACATATGTGCTTATGATTGCCTGACAGCCGTGCGACTATTACTTGCTACCCTTTGATGAAGGGGGCTTTCGGATCAAACAAACTTAACTGATCACTCTCTCTATCATGCTTCAACTGATTGTTTATATACTCTTTGATTGCCTTTGTATTCTTTCCCACAGTATCTACATAATACCCTCTACACCAAAATTCTCGGTTTCGATACGCAAATTTCATATTCCCATATTTTTGGAATATCATCAAACTGCTTTTCCCTTTTAAATATCCCATAAAACTTGATACACTCATTTTTGGCAGTATTTCCAGCAGTAAATGGATGTGATCTGGACATATCTCCCCTTCTATGATTTCTACTCCCTTCCAATCACATAGTGTTTTTATGATTTCTCTTATATCTGCTCTTTTTTCATTATAAAATACTTTTCTCCTATACTTTGGCGCAAACACTATGTGATATTTACAGTTATACTTAGGTCAGTTTACAAGGAACTACACGCAGACCGTGA
>JBGZHY010000049.1:0-2549 GCA_041848045.1 Lachnospiraceae bacterium | reverse complement strand
ATGTGCAATCAAGCGGTCGGCATATTTGCTCATATTGAAGAAATAAGCCTCTTCCTTAGCCTTGGTAACCGCCCTGCCGCAATCCGGGCACTTGCCGTCTGCCAGTTGGGAATCGGTGAAGAAGGATTCGCAGGGGGTGCAGTACCATCCCTCGTAAAAGCCCTCATAAATATCGCCTTTATCATAAAGTTTTTTGAAAATTTTCTGTACCTGCTCCTTATGATAAGGATCCGTGGTACGTATAAACTTGTCATAGGAGGTATTCATCAAATCCCATATATCTTTGATTTTGGAAACCGCCTCATCCACAAAAAGCTGCGGCGTCGTGCCCGCCTCCTGGGCTTTTAATTCTATCTTCTGCCCGTGTTCGTCCGTACCGGTTTGGAAGAATACCCGATATCCTTCCTCCCGCTTAAACCTGGCGATGGCATCCGCCAAAACAATCTCGTAGGTATTGCCGATATGCGGCTTGCCGGAAGCATAGGCAATGGCGGTGGTGATATAATAATTTTTGTTGCTGCAGTCCTTACACATACTGAATCCTTTCTATTTAGTTAATATAAGATGGGTTTTCTGCCGTATTTGAATGGCGGAAAAGGGAGCCGGCCCCACATCCAGCAAAAAAGTATGGAAGTCCAAATCGGAGTATGCCGCGCCGAGGTGTTTTTGCGCCTCTTTTTTCAAGCGGATAATCTCCAGGTATCCGACATAGTATTTGATGTAATGGCAGGGATTGGAAAGCAGGCTCGTATACATACTTTGAACGATACTTTCATCGGTAATATTATAGTTCGTCTTTAAATATTCCGCCACATATTCTTGTGTTTTGGCATAATAATTCACCTGTAAATCCAAAAAAGCGTACAGACCGAGCTGGGCGCTGAAGTTCTTGGATAAAAAGGCGGCATCCTGCGGGCTGATGGCATTATCCATGGAATAGGACAGGCTCTCCGCATATACGGCAAAGCCTTCTACATATGCGGGATTTGCCAGCAGCATACGAATCAGGGGCGGCTGTTTATCCAGAAAATAATTCCACTGATACATATGTCCCGGAATACCTTCATGGGCAAGCTTGCTTAAGATTTCCAGACTGTCAAGTCTTTGGCTGTCGATATAAATGCTGTTTTGTCGATGATCTAAGCTCGGTAAAATATACAGGGCGGGAGAACCCGTTTCGGAAAGTCCCGCCGGCATTTCTTTGATTTCGTACTGCAGCTGTCCGACCAAAGGAAAGCTTTGGGCAGCACTGCTTTTCAGGTGCTCCAGCACGTTTTGCGGGCTGTCCGATGAGAAACGATAGTTATAGACAATATCCCCCGTATGACTGCGCAGCAGCTTGGAAATTTCGGAAAAATCCGCATGCATGGTAGCTTCGATATCTGCGGCAAGAGCGTCAACGCTGTCATAGGAATGGCAGGAGGAAATCCGAATGAGGTATTCCGCATATCTTTTCTTTTCGGCGGCGTAGGCTTCCGGATGCAGGGGCTTGCTGTCGCTGTCCCTTAAATGTTCCAGACCGCTGCGCAGATTTTCGTAAGCAAGGCTGAAATCTTCCGCCAAAAGGGTGTTGTGTTTTTCCGTCAGCGCTTCGCGCTCTTCCGTACTCAGCTCCGGAAAGGCCTCCAGCTTGTCTGCAAAGCTTTCCTGCATAAAGTTACCGCTCGGAGAGAGCAAAAACTTGTCCAGGGAGAGCAAAACAAGAGAAGCACATTCGTCCGACATAAACAGTCCGAGAGCGTGCTTTTCCTTTTCAAATTCCAGGATTTGCGCATAGTATTCGTCTATGGATGCCAAAAGCGTAAGATAATTTTCGATATCCTGTCGGTTGCGGAAAGGATATTCCGCTAAAAGCAGGGGGATCTGTACCTGCAAGCCGCCGCTGCCGGCCAGCGGTTCGTAATGCATAAGCAAATCCTTGACCGCCAGATTGCTTTCCAAAAACAGCTTAACGCTTTCGTAGCTCAGCTTTTCTTCTTCCGACAGCGTATCCGGAGAAATCAATAAAAACTCGGCATAAAAAGCCTCCAACTGCTGCATATTGTTGTGCAAAGCAGCATGGGAAATCTCCTCAAAAGCAATCGGATATTCGCTGATGCCGAAGGCCTCCGGATTTGCCAGTGTAAAGTGCAGGCTCAAATAATTTTTGCGGAGAAGATATTGCTGCATGGAGCTGCAAAGGCTCTGAAAGGCGGCCTGATTCCTGCTGCGCTCCTCGGGCGAGGCGGCGCTGCTTGGGGTAGAAGCTCTTTCTTCAAGGATTGGCCCCCCGCCTCCCGCCAGGCAGGAGCTAAGAATAAAGCCCGCACACAAAAGCGCCGTGGCGAGCCCGAGTTTGTGTATAAATTTCATGGCTTTGCTATTCATCAAGGAAGGTTAAATCCTTTGTTTCTGCACTGCTGACGCCCGCAACGCTGAGAGTCAGGCTGTCCAGCTCATAGTTTTCAATAAAGGTATTGGCAATACAGTTTACAATCAAAGGATTGCTTGTGTCCAAAGCGCTGATGTCCAGACTTCCTTTTCCGTCGGTGGTACTGAAGGTATTGACT
>JBGZHY010000048.1:0-4595 GCA_041848045.1 Lachnospiraceae bacterium | reverse complement strand
GCCTTTGATTACGGGACAGCGTATCCTGGATACCCTCTTCCCCCTTGCCAAGGGCGGTACGGCGGCGGTACCCGGCGGCTTCGGAACCGGAAAAACCATGACCCAGCATCAGATTGCCAAATGGTCGGATGCCCATATCATCATCTATATCGGCTGCGGCGAACGCGGTAATGAGATGACACAGGTTTTGGAGGAATTTTCACAGCTCATTGACCCCAAAAGCGGCAAGCCTTTAATGGACAGAACCGCCTTAATTGCCAATACCTCCAATATGCCGGTGGCGGCAAGGGAGGCAAGCCTGTACGCCGGGCTTACCCTGGCGGAGTATTACAGGGATATGGGGTATGATGTTGCCATTATGGCAGATTCCACCTCCAGGTGGGCGGAAGCTTTGCGGGAATTATCCGGACGCTTGGAAGAAATGCCGGCGGAAGAAGGATTTCCTGCCTATCTCGCCTCCAAGCTCTCCGCCTTTTATGAGCGCGCGGGGCTTATGCGTAATTTAAACGGTACGGACGGCTCCGTTTCCATTATCGGAGCGGTTTCTCCCCAAGGCGGGGACTTTTCCGAACCGGTTACCCAAAATACCAAGCGCTTTGTACGCTGTTTCTGGGGTCTGGATAAGAAACTGGCTTATGCCAGACACTTCCCCGCCATCCAGTGGTTGGACTCTTATTCCGAATACATCACCGAGCTTGCCGCCTGGTACAATGAAAATGTAGACAAGCGTTTTGTGGATTACCGCAACCGTATGGTATACCTCTTGACCCAGGAGGCCTCTTTGATGGAAATCGTAAAGCTCATCGGTGCGGACGTGTTGCCGGACGAGCAAAAGCTGATATTGGAAATTGCCAGACTGATTCGTCTTGGTTTCCTGCAGCAGAACGCCTTCCACAAAGAAGATACCTGCGTGCCGCTGTCCAAACAGTTCAAAATGATGGAACTGATCCTGTATCTTTACAAGAAGGCAAAAGCTCTCGTACAAATGGGAATGCCGGTATCCGTGTTGAAGGAAGACGCCATATGGGATAAGTTGGTGTCCATGAAGTACGATATTCCCAATGATGCAAACGATTTATTTGCGGTATATCATCAGGATATCGACCGTTTCTATGATCGGGTCATCGAGAAAAATGCCTAGGGAGGTTAATGATGTCAGTAGAATATCTTGGGCTAAGCTCCATTAACGGTCCTCTGGTTGTTTTGGAGGGCGTAAAAAATGCCGCCTTTGACGAAATTGTCGAAATGACGGTAAACGGAAAAGAAAAAAGACTGGGACGGATTATCGAAATCCATCGGGATAAGGCAGTGATACAGGTTTTTGAAGGAACCTCCGGAATGGCTCTGCGCAACACCCATACCAAGCTAAGCGGTATGCCCATGATGCTGGGGGTTTCCGAGGATATGCTCGGACGCACCTTTAACGGCATCGGCAAACCCATTGACGATTTGGGTCCCATTGATCCGGAAAAATATTTAGACGTCAACGGTAAGCCCTTAAACCCGGTCAGCCGGGAATATCCGAGAAACTATATCCGTACCGGCATCTCTGCCATAGACGGACTGACCACGCTGATACGAGGACAGAAGCTGCCGATTTTCTCCGGTGACGGTTTGCCCCATGACGCCCTGGCTGCCCAGTTGGTCCGCCAATCTTCTTTGGGAGATGATGCAGGCAGTGAAGAAAAATTTGCCATTGTTTTTGCCGCCATGGGACTAAAGCATGATGTGGCGGACTTCTTTCGCCGAAGCTTTGACGAGTCCGGAGCCAGCGACCATGTAACGGCCTTCATCAATCTTGCCAGCGACCCTGTGGTAGAAAGGCTGATTACGCCAAAGGTGGCGCTGACCTTCGCCGAGTATCTTGCCTTTGAAAAGGGTATGAATATTCTGGTTATCTTGAGCGATATGACCAGCTTTGCGGAGGCTATGCGTGAGGTTTCCTCTTCCAAGGGAGAAATCCCTTCCCGAAAGGGCTTCCCCGGCTACCTGTATTCCGAGCTGGCAAGTTTATATGAACGGGCAGGCATTGTAAAAGGCTCAAAAGGCTCCGTCACACAGATTCCCATTCTGACCATGCCCAATGACGATATTACCCACCCTATTCCCGATTTGACCGGCTATATTACCGAAGGACAAATCGTACTGGACAGGGAACTGCACGGCCAAAGCATATACCCGCCGATCGGTATTTTGCCCTCCCTTTCCCGTTTGATGAAAGACGGCATCGGCGAAGGCTATACCCGAGGCGACCATCAGGCACTGGCCAATCAGCTTTTCTCCTGCTATGCCAAGGTGGGGGATGCCAGAGCGCTGGCATCCGTTATCGGAGAAGATGAGCTTTCCGATTTGGATAAAATATACTTAAACTTCGGACGGGAATTTGAACGACGCTTCATCGGCCAGGGAAAGGACGAAAGCAGAAATATTCTGCAAACCCTTAGCCTCGCCTGGGATCTGCTCGGTCTTATGCCCCGCACCGAACTGGATCGCATAGATACCAAAATACTGGATACTTACTATAAGCCGACCGTACTGATGCCAAACGGCGATATTGCCGAAAGAGTGCAGGAAGGTACGCAGACGGCTGACAGTTGATAAAGGCGGAAATACTGATGAATCTGAATACGCTTCCCACCAAGGGTAATTTAATTGCCGTAAAAAACTCCCTTGCTCTTGCCAGACAGGGCTACAGCCTGATGGACAAGAAAAGGAATATTCTGCTGCGCGAGCTGCTGCAGCTTATTGATGAAGCCAGGAATATACAGACGGAAATCGACTCTACCTACCGTCTTGCCTATGCCGCCCTGCAGGATGCCAACATCAGCCTCGGTGTGGATTATGTGAAGGAGCTTGCCTCCACCGTTCCGATTGATGAAGGCATCAGCATTAAGACCCGCTCCGTTATGGGCACGGAGATCCCTTTGGTACAACACAAAGCGGAAAGCTTCGACTTGAGCTATTCCTTTTACAATACCCGTGAATGTCTGGATATTGCCAGGGTGGCTTTCACCAAGGTCAAAGAGCTGACTATCCGGCTGTCTATGATAGAGAACGCCGCCTATCGCCTTGCCGCCAATATCAGCAAAACCCAGAAACGAGCGAATGCCCTTAAAAATATTACCATCCCCCGGTATGAGCATATCGTCAAAAACATCAGCAATGCACTGGAGGAAAAGGAACGGGAGGAATTTACCAGATTGAAAGTGATTAAGAGGATGCAGCGATGAACAGAAAATTTTTATGTCCCTTACTGTCCTTTTTCATTGCCTTTTCCTCTCTCCTGCTCCTGCTTTTATGCTCTGTGTGGATAGTGAGCTTCGCTTTGCCCGGACATTACCGGAAAGCATTTGAAAAATACCGTGTGCACGAAAGCATCGGCATAGACATGGAGGAGTTGCTCAGGGTTAAAGAGGAAATGCTTGACTATCTTCTGGATGAGCGGGAGAGTCTTGCGGATATTCGTGCCCGCATAGACGGACAGGAAAATACCGCCTTTTTCAATGCCAGAGAAATTGCCCACATGGAGGATGTTAAAGCCTTGTTTTTGGGCGGACTGAAGCTGCTGCAGATTTTCTTGTTTGTCAATCTCTGCCTTTTGGCCGCCCTGTTTTTTCTTGCCCGAAAACAGACCCTGCTTTGGCTGTCCGGCGGATTTTTGATTGCTTCCCCGGTACTGCTTGGCATCCTCCTTATTTTATCCCTTCTCATTGCCGGTGATTTCACCCGTTATTTTATTATTTTTCACCAAATATTCTTTCGCAATGATTTATGGATTTTGGATCCCAGAACCGACAATCTGATCAATATGGTTCCGGAGGGCTTCTTTATCGATACGGCTGCCAAAATCGCTTTCCTTTACGCCCTCTTTGTGACGCTCTGCCTGGGACTTAGCCTGTGGGTACGGAAACAATACAAGAAACTTTAAAACTTTACTATACCTGCAATATCGACTATAATAAACAATATCTTAACAGGATTTTGGAGTGTATATGAAGAAAATTGTTCGCTTATTATTCACCGCCATATTGTTTCTTTCCCTGCTTTGTCAGTCGGTATACGCTTCGCTTTCTTGGCCCGAGGGGCTGAGTATTGCATCGGCCTCCGGCATTGTCCTGGATGCCAAATCCGGCACCGTTTTATACGGGAAAAATATGGATGAACGCTATTATCCCGCCAGTATCACCAAAATTTTAACGGCTTTGATTGTTCTGGAGCGCTGTTCTTTGGATGAACAAATCACCTTTTCTCACAACGCCGTTTACAATGTGGAGGCGGGCTCTTCCAGTGCGGGTTACGATGTAGGGGATACCCTTTCCGTCTATGACGCCCTGCATGCTATGCTGATCAAATCCGCCAACGAAGTCGCCAATGCCCTTGCGGAGCACTGTGCGGGAAGCATAGAGGAGTTTGCCGTTTTGATGAACGAAAAGGCCAAGTCCCTCGGCGCCGTTTCTTCCAACTTTGTCAATCCCAGCGGCTTAAATGATGAAAATCACTACACCAGCGCCTATGACTTTGCTTTGATTTCCGCAGAAGCCTTCAAGAACCCCACTTTAACCGAAATCGCCGGCAAACGTTACTATCAGCTGCCG
>JBGZHY010000047.1:0-2776 GCA_041848045.1 Lachnospiraceae bacterium | reverse complement strand
CGCCAGCACCAGCATAATCACCAGCAGAGCAATCATCATCACCTTGGTGATTTTTTCCAATCCCTCCTGCAAGCCGATGGAGCAAATCAGAAAGCCGGCCATCACCGTTACCACCATATAAATTACCATTTGTGAAGGACTGGCAAGCATTTCGCCGAACAAAGCGGTGATGCCCTCCACATTTTGCCCTTCGAATTTACCAAGGGCGGTATCCACAAAATATTTCAACATCCAGCCGGAAACCGTGGTATAAAACATCATCAGCAGGATGTTTCCCGCCATCGCCGCATAGCTTTGCACAAACCACCAGGAGCCCTTCGGCGCCAATTTATCATAAATCTTTATCGGACTCTTTCTCGCCGCCCGTCCGATGGCAAACTCCATCGTCATTACCGGCACGCCCAAACCAATCATAAACAATAAATAAATCAGCACAAAGGCGCCACCGCCGTTTTGTCCTGTTATATAGGGAAACTTCCACACATTTCCGATACCGATTGCACAACCTGCGCTCAACAATATAAAGCCCAGGCGACTGCCCAGCCTCTCTCTTTCCATCATTTCCTCCTCAGCATATCATTACCTTTCTCCTAAGAGAATTCCCGCTATTCTAACATAATCTTTATCTTTTTGCAAGATTTGCTTAAGAATAGCAAAAAGCCTCTTTCGGCGTATGTCCACACCGAAAGAGGCGATATCCGCAGGCTTGTATTAAGCCATAAATTCCTTTGCCTGTGCATGCACCAAAGCTTCCTGCGCCATTGCTTCTTCCTTGTTTTTGGCGCTGATGCTGATATAGGTCTTGAGCTTAGGCTCCGTTCCGGACGGTCTGAACACCACCACGGCATGCCCTTCCAGCAAAAGCTTAATCACATCGGATTTCGGCAGTGCGATGGCCTTTTCCTCGCCGCTTGCCAAATCTTTTTCTACAGAAAGCTGATAATCCAGCACCTTTTCCACCTTTTTACCGCCGATGGCTGACGGCGTATTTCGGCGGATGTTCTCCATAATGCCGCTCATCTTTTTCATGCCCGCTTCACCCTCAAACTCAAAGCTGTACAGGGTGTTCAGGCAGTAACCGTACTTTTCATACAAAGCGTTCAACACATCCACCAGGGACTTGTTCCCTCCCTTATAATACGCGAACATCTCCGCAATCAGAAGGCTGGCATTGACCGCATCCTTATCTCTGACATAAGTGCCGCTTAAATAGCCGTAGCTTTCCTCGAAGCCCAGAATATATCTGTCCTCTTCCTGCTTTGCCTCCAAAAGCGCAATCTGTTCGCCGATAAACTTAAAGCCCGTCAGCACATCCAACATCTGCACACCGTAGCTTTCCGCAATTCTGGCAGCCATGTCGATGCTTACAATGGTTTTGACGGCAATCGGATTCTTCGGCATCCTGCCCAGGGCGATTCTCCTCTTACAGATATAGTCCAGCAAAAGCATACCCACTTCGTTGCCGCTGAACAGCCTGTAATCTTCTCCCTCTTTTACGGCGATGCCCACTCTGTCGCAGTCCGGATCCGTTGCCAGCAAAAGCTCGGCATCCACCTCCTTTGCCACCTTAAGCCCTACTTCCAGCGCCTCTCTGATTTCCGGATTCGGATACGGGCAGGTCGGGAAGTTGCCGTTCGGTTTCGCCTGTTCTTCTACCACACACACATTGCTGAAACCGTTCCTTTTTAAACACTCGGTCACACTGCGCAATCCCGCACCGTACAGCGGGGTATAGGCGATTTTCACGCTTTTATCCACCTCCGCACCTGCCAAAGACTGGGCGGAAACCGCCGCAATATAAGCGTCAAAAACCTCTTCCGCAATCACTTCCACCTTGCCGCTTGCCAAAGCCTCTTCAAAATCCATCACTGCAAAATCCCGGAAAGTATCCACCTCACCGATTAACTCCAGCACCGCATCCGCCGCCTTGCTGGTCATCTGACAGCCGTCGCTTCCGTATACCTTATAACCGTTGTACTTTGCCGGATTGTGGCTCGCCGTAATCACGATACCGCCGTCACAGGAAAAATGTCTTACTGCAAAGGACAAAGAAGGAGTCGGCATCAGTTCTTTCCAGATGTACACCTTGATGCCCATCGCCGCCATAACGCCGGCAGCCACTTTGGCAAATAAGGCGGAATTGTTTCTGCTGTCGTAGGCAATGGCAATACTCGGATTTTCCTTCTGGGCAAGCAGATACTTGGCAAGACCCTTTGTCGCCTTGGCCACCGTATAGATATTCATTCTGTTGGTGCCGACACCCAGAACGCCCCGCAAGCCCCCCGTACCGAAGGCAAGCTCACGATAAAACCTGTCGTTGATCGCCTCCTCATCTCCGGCGATCGCCTGCATTTCCGCCTGCAGGGCGGCATCTGCAAGCTCTTCCTTCTTCCACAACTGATAATTTTCTTCTGCCTGTCTGTTCATATCTCCTCCTTATTCCTTACACAATACGGCACTATTCCTTGACCGTTTCTTCCAAATTCTCCGTCTTTCCGTAGACCTCCTGCTTCAAACGCTTTCTGTCCCTTTGCAGGGCTGTCACATCACCCTCCTCAATACCTTCCGTGGACTCCCGAATCAGCAGTATCTTCGGTGTTTTCAGCAGCAGCTTGATATCCAGCCAAATGCTGAAGTAGCGGATATAGGTTAAATCCAGTTTCAGCTTATCATAAGGCGTGGTGCTGTATTTCCCATAAACCTGGGCATAATCCGTCAGCCCCGCCTTCATTTTCAGCCGAAGCTTAAATTCCGGTATTTCCTTTTCATACTACTT
>JBGZHY010000046.1:0-11871 GCA_041848045.1 Lachnospiraceae bacterium | reverse complement strand
CTGCTCTTCGGATAAGAGCCGTCCTTATAGCTGTACCACCAGCCTTTCGGATTTTGTATCCACTGCCCCTCCTGCGATATGCGTATAGCATGGGTATTCGCCGAAGCGGAGCGCTTAATCTGTCTGCTTCTGCTCACACTTCCCCCTCCGGAGGATGAACCGGTATGAGAAGCTGCATTGGTTTTGTCTTCTTTTTTCTCTTCTTTCTTCTCTTCTATCCTGCTTTCCGGCTTGCTTTCCTCCGTTTTTTCCGTCTGCTTCTCTTCCTCCGGCTGAAGCTTCTCAAACTTTTTCAAATTCTCCAACGCCTCGCTGACGGAATCCAAAAATACCTGCACATATTGCGGAATGGTTTCCGGCTTTGCCAACTCCTCCTTGGCGGCAGCAAGTGCATTCTGTAATTGCTTTACGGCCTCCGGATTCGTAAATTCTTTCGACTGCAGATATGACTCCGCTTCCTGTATCTTAGCAGCCAAATCCGTTTTCAAATGGCTTTTGTCATTTCTTCGTACCCTAAACTGTGCCGAACTCGCATCCACAAGGCTTACCTTCCCCTGTTCATCTATGGATACGGTAATGCTTTTCGGCTCAAAATCCCATAAAAACTGTCCGTTTTTGGATACACAGAAGGTATACTGCTTGCCTCCCGTTTGTCCCTCCAGCTGAAAACGGGCAAGACCCTGCGCATCGGAAACGGCATTCTTATAAGAACTCAGGCGAGGCAGCAAAATATTTGCCGTTAGCTCCACACCCTCCACAGCCTTTCCGCTGTCCATATCCAGCACAGTAAAACTGAGTTCCGTGGTAGGCAAAACATCTTCACTTTTTGCCACTCCTTTAAACTCCAGCACGCCGCTGTCCGTTTCCTTTACCGCTTTTCCGTTGATGCTGCTGACCTTCTTCTCTCCATTGGTTTCAAAGCGTATCCTGTCCTGGGCAAATTTCAGCACTCTGCTTTCCATGGCGATTTCATAGCTTTTATTGGCTTCAAATTCGGACAAAAACGCCGTTCCTTCCGCTCCAGTGTCCAGACTTGCCACAACATTCGGAATCCTGCCGTCAAAGCGGAAAAGACGGAAAGCCGCCTTTGGCATAAGCACCTCATTTTGATATACCTTGACCTGCAAGGTAGAGAGTCCCGTAAAGGCAGGCGCAGAAGGCTCCTCCTGTTTCTTTTCATGCAGTACAAACTCCACAAGCTCCCCCCGCTCATTCTTCGGAATCACAACATTATCCTTTTCTTCCAGATAAAAGCGCTGAGGCTCCATGGTAAAATACGGATTTTCCACTAAGCTTATTTCATAAATCTCTCCCGCCTCCATTTTTATATCACGAAGGAAGCTGTTACTGCTCTCATATTCCTGCTGGGTCTGCTTTTTTAAATGCCGTAAACTAAAGAAAAGATTTTGCAAAATCGCCGGATTTTCCGGTTTGTCTGCATTCTTTATAGGCGTATCCGTCAAGGTCAGTATCTTTGCTTCTTTTGCCGACTTTGCCTTCAACTCCAGCGTATGCTCAAACGCCTTTCCCCCTGCCAGTATAGGCTCCCCTTCCTCATTCAAAGAAAGGGACAGGGCATCCATCTCATATTTTTCATTCTCCAAAAGAGAAAGCACATGGGTGCCCGTCTTGTACACTTCCAGACCTTGCAGCATACTCATTTGCGATGTATAATCCTGCGTGTTTCCATCCGGATACTGCAGCCTGAATGTCAGTTCATCCCACACCATATTCTTATTGCTGATAAGCATCATCGCTCCTAATGTTGTTTTCTGTTCTCCCTGTGCAAAGGCAAAAAAAGATGCCGAACACAGAATCAGCAAAGACAACAGAAAAATACTTCCCCATTTTGTTACTCTTTTACTCATCCCCTGATATCTCCTTTTTATTTTTTATCGATTGTAACATATTCATCTCCATTATTCCAATTATATATTTCTATACAGCACAAAAACAAAGAATTATAGATAAAATCTATATAAGATCTCAATCTATCCTCTTTGTTTTTATGCTTTTATTTATCGTATCCAAACTCCTGCAGCATCTACCTTATAACCGTCCGGCGTGGTGGCGGATACCAGCATGGCGCCGTCTGCCGCCAGATAGTACCATTTTCCGCTGTATTCCACCCAGCCCTTAGCCATATAGCCTTGGCTGTCAAAATAATACCACTTTCCCTTATCCTGCAGCCAGCTGCTCTTCGGATAAGAGCCGTCCTTATAGCTGTACCACCAGCCGCGCTCATCCTGCTTCCATGCTCCCGGCTTTGCCGTCTTGTCCGCCTGCTTTTTGCTTATCTTGGCACTTCCCTTCGCTCCGCTTCCGCCGCCGCTTCTCCTGCCGCTTCCGCCGCCGGAAGAAGAACCGCCGGACTTCTTTCCGCTTTCTGCAGAGGGGTTTTTCGGCTGTTCCTGCTTCGGCTGCTCCGGTTTAGGGCTCTCTTTCTTCGCTTCATCTTTTCCCGAATTTCCCGGATTTTCCGGTTTTAACTCTTCCTGCTTGGGACTCTCCGGCTGCTCCTGCTTCGGTTCTTCCTTCTTTGGTTCTTCCTTCTTTGGCTGCTCCTGCTTTTCCAAAGCTTTTAATTTGATAAGTCCCGCATTGATTTTCGGCATAAACGCTTCCAGATTTTCCCGGCTTTCATTTTCCCTTTGCAAAGCTGCCCTTGCGTCTTCCAAAAGCTTTCCAAACTCCTCCGCAGCCGCCATATCGCTAAAGGTCTTTCCCTTTACATAGGCCTCCGCTTCTTCCAGTTTCTTGCTTAAGCTTTCCCTTGCACGCAGCAAAAGCTCTGCATCCGCATTTTCTTTTTTATTGAGCAAAAAGTCGTTTACTCTCTTGTAGTATTCATCGAACAGAACATAGGAACCGCCTTCCTGTCCCACCTTCAAGGTCTGTTTTTCCATTGTAAAATAAGGATTTTCCTGCAGTTCTACTTCATACCTGTGTTCTAATTTAAGCGCAACGCCTCCGAGAAAGCCATGCTCGCCTTTATATGCAAACTCCTGCCCGCTTTCCGCATCTCGAAAAACAAAGGTCAGAGGTATGGTGACAGATCTTTGACTGTCTTTTTCCCTAATAAAAATAACATCCAATGTTATCGGCGCTTCTCCGGCACTCGCTTTTCTTTGGAGATGCAGATCGACAATCGCTTCTTCACTCTCCGTCCTTAAGGTTCCGTTGCCCTCTGTTTTAATCCGCAACTCTTCCATCTCATAATCCTGCCCTTCTTTCAGGCGAAGAATATGGACTTCATTTTTATATAAGGCAAGACCTTCCAAATATCCTGCTTTGGCAATATACTCCTTTTTATCTCTGTCCGGATACTCCAACTCAAATTGCAAATCCTCCAAAACCAGGCGTCCGTTTGCTTGAACTCTAAGCAGAAGAATCTCTGCCTTCTCCTTTTCCATTGCCTTCGCTCCGAAGCTTCCTGCCCATATAAACAGCAGTGAAAACAGCAGCAGCGCCGTTTGCTTCAAAGCCTTGCTGATTGCTTCTTTCATACTCCCTATAATCTCCTTTTCCCTGTGGATTTTCATTTTCTCCCACATTCTAACATCACATTTTGTATCCTTTATAAGCATATTCTGAATTTTTCTAAATTTAGCCGCCGGGCAAAGACCTGCGGTGATGGAAGCCTTCCTCGGAGGAAATGGGGCAATGACATCACAAAAAGGAAGTATCGCCTGTTTGCTCCACTTCCTCTCCTCTTCAAATTCTATCCGCGCAAGCGGATAAGTCATATATAACGCAGCTTTATGCGGAAGCTGCGTTAACATCTCTCACCAAATAAAAGGTATCACTTTATATCTGACTCTTTGCTTATAGTCCCGATATCCCGCAAGCCCTTCCTCCAACACCTCCTCATTCCTAATCCGCTTCGCCAATATCGGAATATACAAAAGCATAATCACAAAAGCCGGAACGGAGCCCAGCACCGGTGGCATAGACAGAAAGATAAGCACGGTTCCCGTATACATGGGATGACGCACAATGCCATAGAGTCCGGTGTCAACAAGCTTCTGAATATATTCCCCCCTTCCTACCCTTATCCTAATCCTTTTTCCACACAAAAAAAGACATAAGCCTCCGCCTATGTCCCTTACCTTTATTCATATTCCAAATATTGCAGCTCTCCCTGCAGGCGCATCTTGTCAAAGCCGTTCTGCCGCAGCGCCTCATACAAAACAATCGCCGCAGAATTGGACAGATTCAAGCTGCGAATATCTCCCCACATGGGAATACGAATACAGTGCTCTTCATGCTTTGCCAATATTTCCTCCGGTATACCGGCGCTTTCCTTTCCGAACATAAAATAGGTCCCGTCCCGATAACAAGGTTCGGAATACAGATGATGCCCCTTTGTGCTGGCGTAGTACATATTTCTCCGTGCTTCCGGGTTTTTCTCCAAAAATTCCGCAAAATCACTGTATACCCGCAAGTCCAAATGCTGCCAGTAATCCAGTCCCGAGCGGCGAATTGCCTTTTCCGAAAGCTTAAAGCCCAAAGGCTCTATCAGATGCAGGCGGCTTCCCGTCGCAACGCAGGTTCTGCCGATGTTTCCCGTATTCATGGGCATTTCCGGCTCATATAACACAATATGCATCATGGCTTTAGTGCACTCCCAATCTGCCTACAAATTTTTCTATACGATGCAAAGCCTCCTTTAATTGCTCCATGGAATAGGCGTAGCTGATACGCATAAACCCTTCTCCGCAGGCGCCGAAAGCGGTACCCGGTACAATGGCAACCTTCTCCTCCTGCAAAAGTCTGGTGGCAAATTCCTCGCTGCTCATACCAAAAGGCTTAACGCTCGGAAAAACATAAAAGGCGCCTTCCGGCTCAAAACACTGCATGCCGATTTCTTCCAATCTGCTCAGCACATAACGTCTGCGCTGATTGTAGGATTCCTTCATCTTTTCCACCTCCGCATCCCCCTCTTTTAAAGCAAGAAGGGCGGCATACTGACTGGTGGTAGGCGCGCACATAATCGCAAACTGGTGAATCTTGATCATCTGCTCAATGATGCTTTCCGGCCCGCAGGCATAGCCCAAACGCCAGCCGGTCATGGCATAGGACTTGGAAAAGCCGTTGATGATAATGGTTCTTTCCCGCATTCCCGGCACTTGGGCAATACTGGCATGTCTACCCTTATAACTTAACTCGCAGTAAATCTCATCGGAAATCACATAAATATCATGTTCTATACACAAGTCGGCAATCTCTTTCAGCTCCTCATAGGACATGATGGAACCCGTAGGATTGTTGGGAAAAGGCATAATCAAAAGCTTGGTCTTATCCGTGATTTTCTGTAAAACCTGCTCTTTGGTCAGTTTAAAACCGTTATCACTCACCAACTCTATGATAATCGGTTTTCCTCCCGCCAAAATCGTACAAGGCTCGTAGCTGACATAGCTTGGCTGAGGAATCAAAACCTCATCTCCCTCGTTGAGCATGGCTCGCAAAGCGATATCAATACCCTCACTGCCTCCCACCGTCACGACAATCTCCCTTTGAGGCTCATAGGAAAGCCCTATTTTTCGCTGCAGATAGCGGTCGATTTCCACCCTTAATTCCTGTAAGCCGGAATTGGAGGTATAAAAGGTTCTGCCCTTTTCCAAAGAATAAATGGCTTCTTCCCGGACAAAATAAGGCGTATCAAAATCCGGTTCCCCCACACCGAGAGAAATAGCCCCCTCCATAGTATTGACAATATCAAAAAATTTGCGAATGCCAGAGGGTTTAATGCTTGTGATTTTATCGGATAATGGATTCTTCACTAGGTTACCAACTGCCTTTCATCTTCTCTTTCTCTGCGTAAAATCGTACCGTGATCCTTATACTTTTTCAGCACGAAATGGGTGGCGGTGCTCAAAACGGACTCCAAAGGAGCAAGCTTATCGGACACAAACATAGCCACTTCTTTCATACTCTTTCCCTCCAGAAGAAGGGTGAAATCATAGGCGCCGCTCATTAGATACAAGGCGCTTACCTCATCATACTGCATGATGCGATCCGCTATTTTGTCAAAGCCCATCCCCCTCTGCGGCGTTACCTTCACCTCAATCAGCGCAACAACCTTCTCCTCTCCGGTGGCATCCCAGTTAATCAAGGTATGATAGGCACAGATGATCCCTTCTTTTTCCATAGCAGCGATTTCATTGGCTATGACAGGCTCCGGTATATCCAGCATAACGGCCAGCTCCTTCAAGGCAATGCGGCTGTTTGTTTCCAACATGGAAAGTATTTTTTCTCTCATACATCCCCCTCTATGATTTTATACAGTTCATCTTTTCCCGCTTTGTCGATATATTGTATTTCTTCTTTATCGATGATGATTTTATCTTTGTTGGCAGTCAAATAGCCGATATGTCCGGCACAGTCCGCCAGCTCCGGATATTCCCTTCGCAGAATCTGCAAAATCCTCTCTCCGTTGTCGCACAAGAGTAAAAGTGCCCGGGTTTTCAAGCGATAGGGATTGATTCCGTAATACTCACAAATTTCAATACTGCTTTGCCGTATGGGAATCTCCTTTGCCTGTATGCAAAGTCCTTTGTGCCTAGACTTTGCCATATTATACAAAAGGGCGAGAATACCGGCTCCCTCTCCGCTGAAAAACTCCCGCCGGGCCAAAGGCTGATGCCTCTGATACAGATCCTGCAAAACGGCACTGACATACGCCACATCATAGTTTTTTTGCTCTGCAATCGCCCTCAAATAAGCAGGCTTAAAATAAGCCTGCAACTCTGCAAATCTATGCTTGACAATCTGCCCTACCCCCTCCTCGGCGATATAGGGCAGAACCAGAATATCCTTCTCATACCTATGCTGCATACCTTACTCCAGGTTTGCTCCCGGACCGATAATCTGTACCTCCGGACCCGTGGTCACAGGCGGTCCTTCCACCGGCGCACTGGTATCCGGCTGCGGTTCCACCGGCGCAACGGCTGCCGCTCCCGTCCCCCTTCTGACGATATTATTGGACATCATGTACCGGTCATCCGATACCAAAACGCGCTCGGTTTCCACACCGTCCACCTTGATTACCTTCCACAGCTTGGAATGTCTGCCGTTATGTCCGCTGGATACCTTTACCTCCGTACCTGCCGGCAGGCTCGGATCATCCTGATAGGTTACGCCCATGGCGCTCTGGCTCAAAATCTCCGGTACAAACTCGATGGTACGGTTTGTCGGCCTGCTCTCGTCCCCCCAAATATTAAAGGTAACGGTTCGACCTTCCACCAGACCCTCCACATATATCGGCGTATCATATATATTGGTAATCTTCAAATCCTTGCTGGTTCCCGCAATCGCCGCGTCACAGCTGGCCGGAACGTAGGAAACCGTCATGGAATGGTTATTCCTTTGGGTAATTCCCACCTCGGCACGAATGGAAGCGTTGTACAGGGTGGTTGCAATCTGGCACACACCGCCTCCCACACTGTCCACCAACCTGCCGTTCTCATAGGCGCCCGCCACTTTATAGCCGTTGGAAACCGTAAAGGGGTGCATCAATTCGTAGCCGGACAAGGTTTCTCCCGGCATCAAAAGACTGCCGTTTATTTTTGCCGTTCCCACTTGTATATTGGTAGCACGGGCAACGGAAGAACTGCCGAAGCTTGTACTGTAGGAACCCAGAACATCCTCGATTCTCTCCAAATCCTCCGCCTTTATCTGCGCCTCCTGTACGCTGACAGCCGCCGAAGCCGCCGACTTTTCCTGTTCATCATAGAAAGACGCCTTGACACGACTGAAGGTTTCGTCGGCGTCCACGGTTTTACCCGCTACATCCGGCGTAACCACAAACTGACCGTTCTCTCTGACAATGGAAGCGTCCTGCGGCTCTGCCAGAAAGTCGGCGGTTTCCTCCTGTAAAATTTCTTTCACTTTATCTTCTTGTATACTGCTCTCCAGGCTAAGGCTGACCGGCGTTTCCTCCAAGGCTTTCTTATTGGCAAAACGCTTCACCACATTGGAATAGGCATAGGCATCGATGGCGGAGCGCAAATCCTCCGTATTGTGCAACTCCAGCCCCAAATCTGCAGACTCCAGCGTAATCGTTCTGCCGTCCACCTCCAATTCCACGACTTTTTCTTCCAAATGCCTGACACTTCCGTCCAAAAGTGACTTTGCCTCCTCGGCACTCATACCTGCCAGTTCCACCTCACCGAAGCGCAAGCCTTCCGGCAAAAGCGCTGCCTGTACCGGTATACAACCCAGAGCGGATATCACCGCCGCCAGCAAAGCACTGCTCCATACATTTCGATATCTCATAAGCTTTACCCGAAAAACCCGTTCAATGACATCAGAACCGGTGGTATTACCATACCCAGAATCAACAATACTGCAACAATCACAGAAATAATCTGCCTTTTTTTGTTCCTTTTCATTCTTGTACTCCTCATCATTTTATATATCCATATTCCAAAATAATCTTATCCCTTGTTCTTGACAACTCGCTTAAGCTTAATTCGTCAATATCAAAATCAAATTTTATTTTATGATACTTTAACAGTTTTCGCAAGTATTCTTTTTCCGCCTTCCCGGCCGCCCTTTCCTTTTTATGTCTGTACCGCAAAACCTCAGGCCGGTACAGGCTTGCATCCGCTTCCTCTTTCAGGAGCGCCTGATACAACAGGTGGCTGTGGTAAGCATCGTTATAGGCCCTGTGCCCGCCTTCCGCCGCAATGCCGAAGTAGCTGCAGGCGGATGCGAGGGATTTCGGATAGTCTGCCGGCAGAAGCTTTTTGCAGATTTCCAGGGTATCAATCCCCCTCGCCGCAAAATCCAGCCCCGCCTGTATCGCCTCCTTCTTCAGAAAGGAATAATCAAATAAAATACTGTGTCCCAGTAATACATCCTCTCCGATAAAATCCAGTATTTCCGGTAAAATCTGACGAATACTTCTCTGCCCCCGCAGCATTTCATTGCTGATGCCCGTCAATTCGGTAATTCGAGGCTCCAGCTCCACCTGAGGGTATACCAGCATCTGTATACTGTCTTTGATTTCACCTTCAAACACCTTCAGCGCCGCCACTTCTATAATTTTTCGCTTTCTAATACTTAACCCGGTTGTTTCCAAATCTAAAGCCACATAAGTATTATATTTTTGCACTCGGACACTCCTCCCGCAAGAAACAGATGTCGCATTTTTCTCTTCTGGCTATGCAAATATTTCTTCCCAAGGTGATGATATTGATGTTCCAGGTAATCCAGTGATCCTCCGGCAAAACCTCCATCAGCTCCTGCTCAATCTTAACCGGGTCTTCACTTTTGACAAGCCCCAGCTTATGGCTGATGCGCTTGACATGGGTATCCACCACAATGCTGGGAATATGATACACATTGCCCCGAATCACATTCGCCGTCTTGCGCCCTACTCCCGGCAAGGAGGTAAGAGCCTCGATATCGGAAGGCACCTCGCCGCCGAAGTCCTCCAGCAGCCTTCTTGCGCTTGCCACCAGATTCTTGGCTTTGGCCCGGTACAATCCGATGGAGCGTATGGCGTGCTCCACATCCGCAAGGGGTGCCCGGGCAAAGGCTTCCAGATTCGGAAACTTCTTAAACAAAGAAGGCGTAACCTTATTGACATTGGCATCCGTACACTGTGCGCTCAAAATAACGGCAAAAAGCAGCTGCCAGGTGTTTTCATGATCCAGATAACAGCGAAAATCCCTGCCGTAAGCCTCGTCCAGCTTATCCAAGATACGGGCTACCCGTGCATTTCTCTTTTGTTTGCTCTCTCTCATCCTCTCCTCTTACCTGCACATTTCTATACTTGTATTTTTACGCTTCTGCCGGTAGGCTGGTAAGCATAGTACCGTACTCCCGCCGCATTGAGCATGCGCTTGCTGGCACGCACAATCGGCGTGTCCGCATATTTATCATCCGCATATACTATGGTTTTAATGCCGGCCTGAATAATGGCTTTGGCACATTCATTGCAGGGGAATAAGGTCACATACAGCTTACTGCCGTCCAGACTGCCTCCCCGATAATTCAAAATAGCGTTCAGCTCACTGTGGGTCACATACAGATACTTGGAATGGTAGGGATCCTCCTCACTTTTATCCTTTCCCCATGGGAAGTCGTCATCTGCACAGCCCCTCGGAAAACCGTTGTAGCCCATGGATAAAATTTTATTGTCCTCACTGACAATACAGGCCCCCACCTGGGTGCTGGGATCCTTGGAACGCAGTGCCGAGAATTGGGCAACCCCCATGAAATATTCATCCCAGGTAATAAAATCATCTCTTTTTTTTGCCATTTCTACCCCCTTATACATCTGCAATATGATATGCCGCCGCCTTCAGCAGACGATTCATAATTGCCGCCGCCAATTTGCCCTGCTCAAAGCTTTCACTGTAAATTAGATCCACCGCACAATGGTCAAATTCCCGCAATACCGCAAATAAATTGTGGGCAATCTGCTCGTCGGAAGCGGCGGAACCGATATAGCGAATCTCATCCGCCTGCAGCTTCCCTCTGTTTTCATCCGTCAGGATTAAACCGACCCGCTTGCCTGCTTCTCTGGCTCTTTGCACCTTTTCCTGCATGCAGGCCAGTACCTTTTCATTTTCTCCCCGCAGCAGGCAAAGCTTTGCCTTTGGGGCATAATGCCTGTATTTCATGCCCGGAGCCTTGGGTCTGCACTCCTGCACCGGCTCCCGCAGCAGGGCGGGATCCGTCGTGATTTCGGCATCCACCTCCCGCAGCATCTCCTCCGTAACGGCTCCCGGCCGCAAAATCTGCGGCTTTTCTCCCGTCAGATCCACAATCGTAGACTCTATGCCGAAGAACACATCCCCTCCGTCCAGAATCATATCTATCTTCCCCTGCATATCCTCTATCACATGAGCCGCCAGGGTAGGGCTCGGCCTGCCGGAAGTATTGGCGCTTGGCGCCGCTATGCCTCTGCCGCAGGCTCTCAAAAAAGCAAGCGCTATGGGGTCGTCAGGCATACGTATCCCCACCGTATCCAAACCGCCGGAGGTCTGCAAGGGGATTTTATCCGATTTTTTAAAAATCAGGGTTAAGGGACCGGGCCAGAAACGTTCTGCCAGACGATGGGCAAGAGGCGGTACCTCCGCCGCATACTCCTGCAGCTGGGACTTATCGTAAATATGTACAATCAACGGATTATCCGAAGGCCTCCCCTTGGCCCGATATATTTTTTCGGACGCAAAGGGATTAGTAGCGTCTGCCCCCAAACCGTATACGGTTTCTGTCGGAAACGCCACTAATCCCCCCTGATGTATCAAATCCGCCGCCTCCGAAAAAGCAGCCTCATACTCCTCTTTATGCAATGCAAGCGCATCCCGATTGATTCGCAAAATCTTGGTTTCCATCTGTAAGCCTTTCAATACTTTACAGCAATATGATTTTATGCTTCCTGCATTCTTCTATCATCTCCTGCGGCCACACGCTGGACTGCACCTCTCCCACATGTGCCCTGTTGAGCAGGAGCATACATAAACGGGATTGCCCGATGCCGCCGCCGATGGTATAAGGCAGCTCCCCGTTTAACAACATTCTATGGTACTTTAACTGCCGCCTGTCATCACAGCCTGCAAGCCTTAACTGTCTGTCCAAAGCCTCTTCATCCACCCGGATACCCATGCTGGATATCTCCAAAGCCTTATCCAGATACGGAAACCAGAACAAGATATCGCCATTCAAATCCCAGTCATCATAATCCGGTGCCCTGCCATCATGCGGTTTACCGTCTGCCAGGGCATGCCCGATTCTCTCCACAAATACACAGCCCTTTTCCTTGGTAATCGCATCCTCTCTCTGCTTCGGCGTCAAGTCCGGATACAGCTTTTGCAATTCCTCGCTGGTAATGAAATAAATCTCCTCCGGCAAACG
>JBGZHY010000045.1:0-7881 GCA_041848045.1 Lachnospiraceae bacterium | reverse complement strand
CTTCTCCCAGATTTTCCTCCTCTTTCATGTATTCCCGATAATACTTTCCGAAATACAAGGCAAAGAGAAGCGCCGTCATCAGTGCCAGCCCCACGGCAAAACCGGCAAAAGTATCCTTCTGCCACTCTCCGTATATTCTTCCGATCAGAAAAGCATTCGCCAGCAAAACAAGAACGGAGGCATTTTTAAAGCTCAGCTCCTTCTCCTCTTTTTCACCAAGCAGCGGCAGTACAAACAGCAAAGCAAGGTTGATGATAACAATAGGCAGTGCCCATAAATGCTTAACGCTAAGCAGAATAAGGGTATCTCCCCCCAGCAGGATGAGCCCCAGCCACTTAGAGAAAGGCAAAGCCCAAAGCTTCTTCTGCAAAACCAATACGGCAATGACAAGACCCGCAGCAAAGCATACTCCCGGCGCCTGCAAATACTCATCAAAACAGTAAGCTGTCAAGGCCAGGCCTGCAAGGTAGAACACAAGGGTATAGTAATTTCGCAGGTAGACTCCCAGATTTCGATAAACGGCAGCGTTTGCCAAAAACTGCAGTAAGGCAAAGATAAAGAAAATCAGCAGGGTGTCCTTCATCGGCAGCAAAAGCGCCGGCTTGATGTTCATCAACAAAAGTACGACAAAGGATATCGTAGAAACAAGAGCAAGCAGCAGATACAGCGGCTGCAGACTTCTTTTGTTTCCTCTTTGGTACAACAAATATTTCAATGCAAAAACAGCGGCAACTGCAGCGATATAGATCAGATACATATATCTGCCGCCGGCTTCCGCGCTTACGGCAGTTTCCACATTCCACAGTCTGACCCACATACTGATATAGCTGAATACCGACAGGCAGATTATCGTGGTATATTTCGCATCGCTGTCCTTACGCAGACAATACAGCATTGCCACGCTGATGATGGTTACGGCTGTCCATAAAAGCAAGGCATCCGTCAGACTTCCTACGGTTTGTGCGGCGAAAACCAGATTGATATAACTGCCGATATAGGCAATGATAACCGTAAAAAACAGCTGGGTGTAGCGATAGGAAACCAGGAGCGCCAGAAGCCACAGCAGCGACAGGAACATCACCAATCGGTAATCCAACATCTTTAGCACAATACCGGCAGAAAAAATACCGATATATACAAGTCCCGAACCGGTTCCCAGAATAATGGAGGAAATCGGCGTGCTTTTTTTCACAGACATCCATACCCCAATCCCTGTAAGGATGATACCGAGCACGCATACAATGCCCACCTTCATTTCCGGACTGATCAGATTCCACACAATGGCAATGAAGGAAGCGGCACCGATAAATACCAGCACCGAAGCCAAAATACCCACCAGATACTTTCCGATTAAGGATTCTCCGTCTTTTTTCGCTTTTGCTTTCATCGGAGGTGTATCCGACATTAGCGCAGGCTGCGGAGCTGCCTGCTCCTCTGCCGCCATCTCCACCGGCTCCTGCTCAAACCTTTGTATGCGCCCCTGTATATGCGGCGGTACCGGTATCTGCACCCAATCCTCCGTCTTCGGTGCTTCCGGAGTCTTACATAAAGAGGCTTCTCCCTCCTGCTTTTGCCGCTCCACCTCTTTCGACAGCCTCTGTAATTCTTCTTCCAGCTGCCGAACCTTCTCTTCCAATTCCCATAATCTTCTTTCCGTCATCCGTAAACCTTTCTAAAGAGCTTTTCACTCTTTTTCCTAAAATATGACGCTTTTATTATATACGAGTAAAAGAGCTTATACAAGCAAAACACTTCCCGGCTCGCGTATAGAAGGGGTAAAGGCAAGCTGTGGACATATCGGGCGATGCAATGTATAATATTAAATACAAGCGCGCTTTTGTTCGGAAAATGAAAGGAAATAAAGGATGGATACAATGGATTTATGGACCAGACAGGTCCCCCAGGTATGGGATATTTTACAAGAAGAGGGAATTTACGCTGTAAAGGAAGCCTACATTCGACAAAAAAATGAATCTATTGCGGATTACTACCTGCAGCTGTACTCCTGGTTCAGCAATACGGCAAGAAAATATATCCCTGTTCCTGCCCGACTGCAATACCCGATATGGCTGTGTATCAATGATGAAACCATGCTCCAGCCCGTTGAAAACACCATTATTCTGAAGCTTAAGGCACCGAAAGATAAGGTCTTGATTGTCAATATGGCGGCATGGGGCTATGTGGTAAATTACTGGTATGTCCCTTTGGATGATGCGGACGCCGCAGCCCACCAAAAGGAACTGCAGCGATACGGCATACATTCGGAAGATGCTTTGGTTTCCACTTCCTTGGGGAACTTTTATCCCTTGCTGAAACGGAAAATCGTAAACAGCTGGGAGAGGGTTTTTACCTTGACTCCCGTCAATGAACAGGATGCGGTAGCCGTTATGTGGGAAATCCAAAGAGAATGGGTAGAGGAGGTGCGGCATTATGGAACGTACTGAGCATATTTTCTTATGGACGGCTCAGACGCAAACGGTTTTGGACAATCTGGAAAGAAAAGGTATTTCTTATGTCAAAAAACGGTATATTGAGGACAAATACGGCTCCGTATCATGGATATTTCAAACGGCATATTCTTTTATGTGTAAAAAACTGGCACAATCTCTTGACAAGCCTCCTGAGGCGGAAACCCCGGTCTGGCTTTATTACGATGCGGGGCAAATAACCCTCAGTCCGGAGGTAAAATTGCTGCGCCTGGAGGTTCCGGTAAAGGAAGTCCTGCTTTTTGATGCACGCAAGTGGACAGATATTTTAAACCTGTCTTATGTCGGAGCGGAGGAAGAAAAAAGAGTTTTTGAACAGGAAATGCAGCGTCAGGGTATTCGCACATCCTCCGAAGTTTTTTCCTCACCTTTTTACCCTCTTTGGAAAAACAAAATCGTCAAAAGCTGGGACAAGGTATTGGAAATGGATGAAAACTTTGATAAGCGTTTTTTACAGGGCGCCGCCTGGTATTTAAAGAAAGAGTGGATAAGAAAGCCCGGGAATGAGGGCCTCCAGCATGCCCATGAATAATTTTTCCTCTATCGTTTATGCGAAATAACCGTCGTGGTCGTCCAAGATGGTTTCCGGATAAACGGGAACTGCAACGATACATTCGTTCTTAGCCTGCTCGGCAGCGGTCGCCCAGACAATTCCTCCCCAGCCCTGCTTCAGCGCATAATCCATCGCTGAGCCTGCCGTAGTCATATCACCGATGAAAAATACCATCGGATACTGCTTGTCTGCACTGTAATTCTCCGGCAGGAAAATATTATACGGTACGGAAAGACCGGTTTTCTCATCGGTATACTCATCCTGTGTATATTTGTCAACGACTTCCGCAATCATGTCCTGCAGCTCCTGATCTCCGCTTTTTGCCTGCAAAACTCCGGCAGCCATTTCGCTGTTGGACAGAGCGGAAAGGTCGCCTGTTGCTTCAGCGGCAGATTCGGCAGTCGTGGTTTCTGCCTCTGTGCTGCTCTCGGCGCTTGTGCTTGTTTCCTCTGATGAAGCTTCCGTGACACTTGCCGCGGTTTCACTCGTTGCTGTCTGTGTACTGCCGCAGGCAGCCAGCAACAAAGACATCGACAGACCCAATAATACCGTCTTCATTTTCTTATGCATGATTTTCATCATAGCCTCCATTCATGAACTAAATTTTTACATTATTGATGTAGCATTTCCTTGTGCAGAATATACAAAACCTTCTTCTGCCAAGACTCTGCTAATTTACCCGCTTTTTTTCGCATTTTGAAGTCCTGCTTGATTTTAATGGTATTGTCAATAGACATTTTTAGCTGTTTCGTCCGACTTTTGTTGCAAAATGGAAAAAAGCCCTCCACCCGATTTTCATACAAAAGGGAGTGCTGCTTCATAGATGATTACTCATCTATGAAGCAGCACTCCCTGTATGTTACTTTGAGGAATTGGAGATTCGGCAGTTAATATTCCAAGTTATCCGCATTCAGGAGGAAATACTTCATTCCCATGATGACAAAACCTTCATCATTTCTCCAGGGCTTCTTACTGCCATTTACAATGACAATCTTCTTAAAAGAGTCCGGGATATTACGCAGAGAATTGAACTCCTGCGTCTGCTTTTCTTCTGAAGTCATGTCGTATGCAACCTGGATGTAATATCTCCGGTTTCCTTGATTCACCACGAAATCAACCTCCAGCTGCTTGCGGACACGCTTTCCTTCTTTATCCTTATCGAAGATCTCTACAACACCTACATCAACATTGTCGCCACGGAACAGCAGCTCGTTATAAACAATATTCTCCATGATATGAGTCGGCTCCTACTGCCTGAAATTCAGACGGGCATTTCTTAGCCCCAAATCAGTAAAATAGTATTTCAGATTCGCGCCGATATACTTTCTTCCCTTAATATCGTAACGACTCGCCTTGGAAATCAAAAACGCATCTGCCAAATGGTTGATATGGCTGGAGATCGTTTTATTGGAATAAGTCATCCGGCGCTCGCCGGCAAAGGTATTAGCAATCTTTGAAGGATTGGTCGGTGCGCCGATTGCAGATGCAAGCACACCAACCAGAATACCAATCTCATCCACGCTCTGAATCTTATTTCTTTCAATAACATCCTTCAGATAAACATTGGCAAAGATGTTCTTCAGATAATCTGCCTTCTGTCGTTCACTCCGGAAGCCTGCCACCTGTGGCAATCCTCCGTAGGTCATGTAGTCATCCCAGGCATCATCATAATCACCGTCATAGGCAGAATAAAACTCTGCAAAGGAGAGGGGATAAATTCTGATTTCATCACCCCTGCCACGGAACTCGGTCACAATATCGCTGGACAAGAACTTAGAATTGCTTCCCGTGACATGTACATCCATATTGCTCATGCAAAGCAGGCTGTTCAGCACTTCCTCAAATCGTGGCATAAACTGCACTTCATCCAGGAGAAGATAATACTGCATCCTTGATGTAGCTAAAGCACACCTTGGGATCTCTTAATTCCTCGTTCTCTATACCATCCAATGCAATCTCAATAATATGATCAGCATCGACACCGTTCTCCAGTAGGTATCTCTTAAAGATGGTAAACAGCAAAAAGGATTTCCCGCATCTACGAATGCCAGTAATCACCTTTATCATTCCATTATCTTTTCGCATGGTCAGTTGCTACAGGTAAGCGTTTCGTTTGATTTCCATTGTTACGCTCCATATTTCTGTGCATCTGCACACTTTTTAGTAATGGTATTCTGTCACAGAGCAGGCTAGATTTCAATATCCATTCCTAATATGTGATTTCTGTCCGTCGGACCGGAGATTTGCTTACAGCTTCCTTCAGATTCCACCTCACGATGGGCACCCTTGCTGTTCAGCTATACACTTCCCACTATCTGGGCATGTTCGGGACTTACACCCGTTAGAGCGCGCCCATGGCGCGCAAACAAAAAAGAGCATCGCTCCACAACTGACGAATCAGTTGTTTTGCAACACCCTCTTCAATGTTCCCGACGGGATTCGAACCCACGGCCTTTCGCTTAGGAGGCGAACGCTCTATCCTGCTGAGCTACGGAAACATACCTACAAAGTATATCACTAAAGTTTGTTTTTTGAAATACCCTGTAGAATTTTTTTCAATTATTTTATGCTTCCCTTTCTGCAATTACCCGTGCCGCCTTCACACCGGAGGCTCCCGCCTGGGCAAGACCTCTTGTAATACCTGCACCGTCACCAATGGCAAAAAAACCTGACATCTTCGTTTCCAGATTGCCGTCCAGCTCTATGCGTCCGGAATAAAACTTCACCTCCGCCCCATATAAAAGCGTATCGTAATTGGCGCTTCCCGGCGCAATCTTATCCAGAGCATATATCATCTCAATGATATTGTCCAACTGCCTTTTCGGCAAAGCAAGGCTTAAATCTCCCGGAACCGCTGCCGTCAAGGTCGGGCGTACAAAGCTTTGGGATAAACGATGCTCATTGGTTCTGGCTCCCCTGATGAGGTCACCGAAGCGCTGCACCAGCACGCCCCCCGCCAGCATATTGGATAAGGAAGCGATATGCTTTCCGTATCGGTAAGGTTCATTGAACGGCTCCGTAAACTTATTGGAAACCAGCAGCGCAAAATTGGTATTTTCGCTGCGCAAAGCCGGGTCAGAATAGCTGTGTCCGTTTACGGTGTTGATGCCGTCCACATTTTCCGCCACCACATGCCCGTAAGGATTCATACAAAAGGTGCGCACCAAATCGCCATATTGCTTGGTTCTGTATACAAGCTTGGATTCGTACACCACATCCGTAATATGCTTAAACACCTTTGCCGGTAATTCCACGCGCACGCCGATATCTACCTGATTATTGATGAGCTTAAAGCCCAGCTTTTTACATTCCCCCGCAAACCACTCTGCACCGGAGCGCCCCGGACAGGCAATCAAATATCTGCAAAAGACCTTATCGCCGTTCTCCAGATGCAGGCAATACCATTTCTCCTCTCCCCCGATATGCTCCACCTTGGTATTAAAGAAAAACTGTACCTTCTCCTTCATCCATTCATAGATATTGCTGAGGATCTTCAAATTTCTTTCGGTGCCCAGGTGCTTGCAGGAGGCCTGCAAAAGATGCAGATCATGGGCCAGCGCCCTGTTTTCCAAATCCTTTGCCGCCTCGGAAGCTGTGGAGTAGCGCTCATGGGTGGCTCCGAAGCCTACATTGATGGAATCCACATGCTCTATCAATGTAAGTACCTCCCGACCCGGCATAAAGTCCGTCAGCCAGCCGCCGAACTCCGTAGTAAAATTGAATTTTCCGTCGGAAAATGCACCGGCACCGCCAAAGCCTTGCATGGTATCACAGGTTCGGCAGTGTATGCATTCTTTCACCTTCCCCACCACAATCGGACAGCGCCTGTGATAGATATCATTGCCGGTTTCAAAAACCGCCACCTTTAAACGGGGGCTTTGCACCGCCAATTCATAAGCCGCATATATGCCCGCTTCTCCACATCCGATAATCGCCACATCATACCTGTTTTCCATTGCTTTCCCCTTACTTCTTTACTCCGCTTTACACACCTTCCATCAAATCCTCTTCAAATTCAATCCTGCCCTGCAGCCATATTTTGGCTTTGATTCTGCGCCCCGGCACCGGCTCTCCCAATAAATCCTTTTCATGTACGGCAAGGTGCAAAATAATATCATTGCAGGATAATTTCAAATCATATACCTTTTCGTTGCTGATGCTGTTGTACCTTGTAGAAATGTCCAGAATATCCGCTATAACGGTATATATGTCACACTCTATACCCTGGGGCATAAAGCAGGTATCTACAATGGAATACAAATCCTCCTTCATCAGGCGGTTGTTTGCCATGTTGTAAATATCCATATCCTCCAAAGATAAGGATTCTATCGCATCCTCATCCCCCTTTCTTGCCTGCTCAATCAGAAAATCCCTTTCCTTGCTGGCGAGATTGAGCATTTCCACCTGCATCTTGGTTTTTTGTACCGGCAAAAGAACCTTTGCCTGCCTGGACCAGGCGCTGATATATACCTGCTTGACCCTTACATTCTTTCCGCCGTACAGCCTTTCCAAATATTCCGTCGTATTGCTGATACGAAATATCAGTGAAATGCCGATGCGATTGTCGTCAATCATTCCCGAGTATTCGTCTGTGGATACATGTCTTTGAATACTGCAATAGCCGCTGCTGCCGGCGTCGGTACTGTCCAGACAGGGGTAAGCCTGCTCCCTGACCAAGCTTCCGTCCGCTGCCAGACTGCCCACCAAAACCAGACTCATATCAATATCCAGAGGTATCTTAATTTCCCAACGTACATCCCCGTTCCGGTCATGCACGATTTTCAACAAACTTCCGTGCTCCTTTTGCAGCTTGTCCAATAAAGCGTTCATATCGCTTTTACT
>JBGZHY010000044.1:0-28071 GCA_041848045.1 Lachnospiraceae bacterium | reverse complement strand
GTATTCGGCGGTTTATCCGTTCAATATGATATACGTGATCAGGCGAACATTTAAACATGAGAATCTGGAATTTCTAAAGGATTTCCGTTTTGTATGGATAATACCGTGCTTTATATTAGCCATGCTGTTTTTTGGAGAGTGGGGATGGTTAGGGGGAGCGGTATTGGTGTATCCCCTTTTTATGCTTGCTGGAAATATATTCGGAATCGGTCCTATTTCGGCGATAGTTTTGTTTGTACCACAAGTTATCAATGCGGTCATTACTGTAAAAGAATATCGTAAAGAAATCAAAAAGATGTTTATATTTTTGTATATTCTGACGGTGATTACAATCTTAATTGGATATCATAGATTTGTGAGTGCGATAACTATCGATAGTTTGTGAGTGTCCTGAGGACAATGCACCGGAACCTAATAAGCCTGAAGACAATGACTATTTGTACGCCTAAACTTAAAAGGGACATAAGTCTTGCGGATATTGCAAGATATAAAAGGAATTATGCAAAGCATATGGAAATAAGGTTAAGAATGATGTAATAATATTTCGCTGATTTTAATGTTATAATCCTCCTAAAATACCGAAGAAAGAGCAGATAAAAGCCATGAACAAGAAAAACAATATAACACTTATCGGTATGCCGGCATCCGGAAAAAGTTCCGTCGGCGTGATACTTGCCAAGCGTTTGGGCAAGCGCTTTGTGGATGTGGACATCCTTATACAGGAAAAATACGGGATGCGGCTGAAAGAAATCATCGACAGATACGGAGATGAGCGGTTTCGGGAAATAGAAAATGAGGTGAATGCCTCTTTGGAAGTGGAAAACAGTGTGATTTCCCCGGGCGGCAGTGTCATTTACGGCAAAGAGGCGATGGCGCATTTGAAGAAAATCAGCACGGTCATTTATCTGGAGCTGAGCTATTACGCCATTAAAACCAGACTGGGAGATTTGCGGGAAAGGGGCATCAGCTTCCGCAAGGGACAAAGTTTGCGCAGTCTTTATCAGGAGCGGGTTCCTTTGTATGAAAAATATGCGGATATGACGGTGAATGAAATGAAGAAAAATCTGGGGCAGGTGGTCGGCGAAATCTGTCGGAGGTACGAGGGAGAGTAATGGAAAGAGAGTTTTGGAGAGGCGGCAATATGCTGTATCCCGTACCGGTTGTTATGGTCAGCTGTGCGGATGAAAAGGGCGGCAGCAATATTGTGACGGTGGCGTGGACGGGTACGATTTGTTCCTCTCCTGCCATGCTGTATATTTCCCTGCGACCCGGCAGGCATTCCTACAGGATGATTAAGGAGAGCGGGGAATTTGTGCTGAATATCTGCACGGAGGAGCTGGCGCGGCATACGGACAGGGCGGGAGTTTGCTCCGGCAGGGACGTGGATAAGTTTGCGCTGCTTGGTTTAACAAAGGGAAAAAGCAAGACGGTAAAGGCGCCTTATATTGCAGAGGCGCCGATTAGTTTGGAATGTCGTCTGCACAGCATCATCCCCCTGGGCAGTCACGATATGTTTCTGGCGGAGGTGCTTGCCGTCAATGTAGATAAACGCTATATGGACGCAAAGGGCAGGTTTGACCTGCAAAAGGCAAAGCCTTTGGTGTATTCTCACGGGGAGTACAGGGGACTTGGAAAGCTTTTGGGGACTTTCGGTTACAGCGTGCGGAAAAAGGCGCCGAAAAAGAAAATATCATAAAGAGCAAAGCTGCAGGATGAAGGATGCTTTCTTTTCGTCTTGCATTTTTTGTTCTTTCATGCTACATTTTACAGGCAAATCAGTGTGTTCGAAACCATCCACACTTAAAACAAAACTAAGGAGAATAAAACATTGAGAAATCAGACTGTGCTGCACCTTGTGCAGGGCGGCGTCATTGCCGCATTATACGTTGTGTTGACATTGACATTTGCACCCGTCAGCTTCGGGGCGATACAATTTCGGGTCAGTGAGCTGTTGGTGATACTGCCTGTATTTACGCCGGCTGCCATTCCGGGCGTATTCATCGGCTGTCTGCTGGGAAACTGGCTGGCAGGTGCCGCCTTGTTGGATGTTGTGCTGGGCAGCCTGGCAACGCTGATAGGGGCTTACGGCACATATTTGCTCAGAAAAAAGGGTTTTTTGAGCGCCCTTCCGCCTATTGTGTCCAATGGACTGATTATTCCCTTTGTGCTGCGGCATGCCTACGGAGCGCAGGAATTGTACATCTGGATGCTGTTTACCGTGGCTTTGGGAGAGCTTTTGGCTGTAGGGGTTTTGGGCAATATGTTAAGAATCATATTGGAAAAATATAAAGGGCTGGTATTTCCGAAGGCTTTGTCATAGCCTGCAGTTTGGAGGTTGATATGCAGAAAATAGATTTTACAACATTGGCACATATATACTTCATCGGTATCGGTGGAGTCAGTATGAGCGGTCTTGCCAAAATTTTACAAAAAAAGGGTTTTAGAGTATCAGGCTCCGATATGCAGGAAAGTGAATTGAGCAAAGAGCTGGAAAAGGCGGGGATTCCCGTTGATTACCGCCAGACGGGGGAGAATTTGGGCAAAGAGGTGGATTATGTGGTGTACACGGCTGCCATACGCCCGGATCATCCGGAGTATCAAAAGGCGGTAGCGCTGGGGATTCCTTTGGTGAGTCGTGCCGCACTGCTGGGACAGATTATGCAGGAGTTTGAGGAGGCGATTGCCGTAAGCGGTACCCACGGAAAGACCAGTACCACGGGTATGCTGACCCATATTTTGCTGGAAGGCGCCTATGATCCTACCGTGTCTATCGGCGGCATTTTGGAGAGCATAGGCGGGAATCTGCGTTTGGGCGGCGATAAGGTCTTTTTGACGGAGGCCTGTGAATACACCAATTCTTTTTTGGATTTGCATCCCAGTATAGAAATTATTCTGAATATTGAGGCGGATCATTTGGACTTTTTTACGGATTTGGAGGACATCCGCCGTTCCTTTGGGCGCTTTATCGAGAGAATGGACGAGAGAGGGCTTCTGGTCATCGACAGCTCCGTTCCGCAGTACGAGAAGCTGTGTGAAAACTTTAAGGGGAAGCTGGTGACCAGCGGGAAAAAAGGAGCCGACGTATGGGCGGAGCAGATTAGCTTTGACGAGGAGGGCAGGGTCAGCTTTCGCTATACCGCCTTCGGGCAGGAGGGAGGCGAAGTCCGGCTGGCGCTTACGGGGGAGCATAATGTATACAATGCTCTGGCAGCCATTGCCGTGGCGCTTCATCTGGGCATTGACAGGGAAAGCATCAAAAGGGGACTGGAAAGCTTCGGCGGCGCCAAAAGAAGGTTTGAGAAAAAGGGCGTTCTGCCCGGTAATATTCAGATTATCGACGATTATGCCCACCATCCCAGGGAGATCGAGGTCAGCTTAAAGGCGGCGAGGAAACGGCCCCACGGACGTCTTGTCTGTGTGTTTCAGCCCCATACCTATACGAGAACCAAGGCTTTTTTGCAGGAGTTTGCCGAGGCGTTGTCCCTGGCGGATGTGATTGTTCTGGCAAAGATATATGCGGCAAGGGAAACGCAGGATTTGGGCGTCAGCTCCGAAGATATTGCAAAGCTCCTGCTGCGTGCGGGAAAAGAAGCTTATTATATTGATAACTTTGATGATTTGGAAACCTTTTTACTGGAAAAACTTTCTCCACAAGATATGTGCATCACCATGGGTGCTGGAGATATTGTAAAAGTGGGGGAAAGGTTGTTGGGAAACTAAGTTATCCACAAAATCCACAGGCTAAAACATAAGGAATGTTGATAAGCTTGTGGATTTCTCTGTTTTATGGGCTATTTTCATTTGTTTTTACTTATGCTATGCTATGTAAAACAGTCAGGGTTTGGAAGAAGAAAAGAGGGGAAGCTTATGCTGATAGAATTGGAAAAGATGGAGCCGACGCAGGCTCTGGTCGTGCCTGCCGTTTTGGTGGACGAGCATATGGCGGCGGCAAACGGAGAATATATAAAGGTGTATCTTTACCTTCTCAGACATTATCAAAAGGGTATGGAGCCGGCAAAAATAGCGGACGCTCTGCATATGCTGGAGGGGGATGTGCTGCGGGCGCTGAAATACTGGGCACAGAAAGGGCTGCTTAAGCTGCGCCGGGAGAAGGAAGAGGAAAAGGAGCAGAAAAAAGAAGAGGCGGAAGCTTCACCGGAGCCTTTACACCGGCGGGAAGCTGTGGATTTGCAGCTTTTGGAAAATGACACTGCCTTTAAGACCCTGCTTTTTGTGGCACAGCGTTATGTCAATAAAATCTTCGGGCCTACGGATACGCAGATTTTGGCATATTTATATGTCGTCTTGAAAATGCCGATAGATTTGATAGAATATCTTATAGAATTGTGTGTCAGCAGGGGAAAGCCCAGCCTGCGCTATATGGAGGCTGCCGCCTTGGAATGGCACAAAAACGGCATAGACAGCGTAGAAAAGGCGAAACAAAACAGCAACCTGTACCACGGACGGATTTGGCCGGTGATGAAGGCTCTGGGTATTTCTGCGCGAAATCCCGTAAAGGAAGAGCTTGCTTACATGGACAAGTGGTTTGACAGCTATGCTTTTCAAACGGAGCTGATTATCGAGGCCTGCAGCCGGACGATTATGCGAACCGGTAAAGCCAGTTTTCAGTACGCGGACTCGATTCTGACAAAATGGTACAAAGAAAAGGTGCGCAGTCTGGCGGATCTGGAGCGCCTTGACAAGGAGCACGAAAAGAGGGCGCAGACTGAAGCGCGTCCGTCTATCCGTCTGGTGGATAAGGGAAAGAACAGGTTTAATAATTTTGAGCAGAGAGATGATGATCTGGATGCGGGAGTAGCGGAAAGAATTATGCAGGAGTTTTAGTATTTTAGTAGAAAAATTTGCATAAAAATGATATGATTAAATGATGCAGAAAGGAAGCCTATGGCATTCAGCAATGCGCAGTATAATGCGATTATGCGGGGTTACGAAAGGATTCGCACAAAAGCAAGGGCGGATCTTCACAAAAGAATAGAAGAAGTATATGCACGTATACCGGAGCTGCGGGATTTGGACGGCTCCGTGGGGGCGGCGGCATTGCGGCAGTACAGAGCCTATGTGCACGGAGGGGAGTCCTCCGGTCTGCAGGATTTTTCACAGGAAATGAAACGTCGTCGGGAGAGAAAGGCTTTTTTGCTGCAAAGCCACGGTTTTCCGGCGGATTATATGGAGCTGCGCTACATATGCGAGGATTGCAAGGACAGCGGTATGACGGAGAGCGGGCGTTGTCACTGTTTTCGGGCAAAGCTGGTGGAAAGTCTGTATGAAAAGTCCAATATCAGAAGGATTCTGGAAAAGGAGAACTTCGATACCTTCCGCCTGGATTATTTTGATGATGAGCGGATAATCGGCAATATCGGCATGAGCGCCAGAGCCTATATGGAAAAGATTTTGCGCATGTGTCGGAAATATGTCGCGGAGTTTACGGAGAAAAAGGGCAGTCTTTTGTTTACGGGAAATACCGGCGTGGGAAAGAGCTTTTTGGGCAACTGTATTGCCAAGGCTTTGCTGGATAACTGCCATACGGTGATTTATTTAAGCAGCACGGACCTGTTCGCATACCTGTCAAAGGCGCAGTTTGACCGGGACGAGGATGATGAAGCTTTGCAGATGCAGGAGTGTATTGACGAGGCGGAGCTGTTGATTATCGACGACCTGGGAACGGAGGCGGCGAATGCCTGGAGCAATTCCCAGCTTTTCCGTATTTTGAATCAGCGCTTGAACAGTGAGAAGGCAACGATTATTTCCACCAACTTATCCTTGAATATGATTCGGGAGATGTACAGCGAAAGACTCAGTTCCAGAATTGCCAGTCTGTATACGGTGATTCCGCTGTACGGTGATGATATAAGAAAAAAGGACAGATAAACGGGAGGACGAGATGTCAGAAGCAACGAGAAAGATTGAAACAATACCGGTGGGACCTCTGGGGCTGGTGCCTTTGGCAAGCTGCGAGCAGCTGAGCCGGAAGATAGACGGGCATTTGGCGGCATGGCGGGCGCAGCACTCCAACGAGGATACGGATACCATCATCTTTGCGGGCTATCAAAAGGAATCTTACATTGTGAAATCCAAAATCAATCGTTTCGGCTCCGGCGAGGCAAAAGGTTCTTTTGAAGAATCTGTTCGGGGTATGGATCTGTATCTTTTGGTGGATGTATGCAATTACAGTATGACCTACTCTCTTTACGGGATGACCAACCATATGTCGCCGGATGATCATTATCAGGATTTAAAAAGAATCATTGCGGCGGCGGCGGGCAAGGCAAGAAGGATCAATGTTATTATGCCTTTCCTGTACGAGAGCAGACAGCATAAGAGAACCAAGAGAGAGTCTTTGGACTGCGCCATTGCCTTACAGGAACTGGTAGGCATGGGAGTGGACAATATCATTACCTTTGACGCCCATGATCCCAGAGTGCAGAATGCCATTCCCTTGAAGGGCTTTGAAACGGTGCAGCCGATTTATCAGTTTACGAAAGCTTTGCTGACCCGTTATCCGGATCTGGAGGTGGATGCCTCCAAAATGATGATTGTCAGTCCGGACGAGGGGGCAATGGGCAGAGCGATTTACTATGCCAATATGCTGGGGCTGGACGTGGGTATGTTCTACAAAAGGAGAGATTATACCAAAGTAGTGGGCGGCAGGAACCCGATTATCGCCCATGAGTTTTTGGGCACCGGTGTGGAAGGCAAGGATTTGGTCATTATTGACGACATGATTTCCTCCGGTGAAAGCGTGCAGGAGGTGGCAAAGGAGCTGAAGGCCAGAAAAGCAAGACGGGTGTTTATATGTGCCACCTTCGGATTGTTTACCAACGGTTTGGCGAAGTTTGACGAATATTATGAGAAGGGCTTGATCGACGGTATCCTGACCACCAATGTGGTGTATCAGTCGCCGGAGCTTCTGAAAAGACCTTATTACATTGATGTGGATATGAGCAAGTATATTGCTTTAATCATAGATAATTTGAACCATGATGTGTCCATCAGTGAGTTTATGACCCCGACGGACAGAATCAACAAATTTTTGAAAAGATTCAGAGAGAGCAAGATATAAGGAGCGTAGAGGTTTAGAGTGAGATTGGTATTGTGTGATGATAATGCGGCGGAAAGAGAATATTTTTCCGATTTGACCAAGGAAATAGCAAATAAAAATGATATATTCATCGACTTGGATATATATGAAAACGCAAGACAAATGCTGTTTGCTTTGGAGGGGGAGTTTGATAAGATCGATGTTTTTTTGCTGGACATCAATATGCCGGAATTAAGCGGCATAGAAGCGGCAAGAAAAATCAGGGACGCCGGCTACAAAGGGGAAATCGTCTTTTTGACGGTATCCAAGGAGCATATGCTGGGAGCTTTTGACGTGCGGGCTTTTCATTACGTGGTGAAGGGGGAAACCGACCACAGCCGTGTGGAAATGATCCTGGAAAGCGTGATTAAGCTGTGTTATGAAAAATCCAAAGAATATATGCTGTTTACCGGTATAGGCGAATACAGAAATGTGGCGATTGCCAGCATCAAGTATTTTGAAGTGCAGGGGAAGATTGTAACCGTGCATTACGGAGCGGATAAGCGCTTTGAATTTGTGTCCACCATGGGGAAGCTGGAAAACCTGCTGTTCAGCAAGGGCTTTATCCGGGTGCATCGCTCTTTTTTGGTTGCCTCTTCCGCTATTGAAAATTATTCCTTCAAAGACGTGGTTTTAAAAGACGGAACGATAATACCTCTCGGAAGACGGTATTATAATGATATTAAAAAGGTGTTGCTGCTTGCGTTTATGACCTTCGGGCTGCTGGGGACGGCATTTGGGCAGGGGAAGGTTTACGGACAGGAAGCACGCTACAGAATCAGTATTGTGACGCCGCCGGGTGAGCACAGCGAGGGGCTGCGTCAGTATATCAATGAAGATACCGGTGAGGTGCATTACGAGATTATAGAGGCTACGGGACATATCTGGTCGGAATGGATTGTGGAGCAGGAGGCGGACTACGGTAAGCCGGGCAGGATGTACAGAGTTTGCACCAAGTATCCGGATAAGCCGCATTATGAATACAGGGAGATTCCTGCCTTGGAGGCGGAAGCTCCGACGCAGCCTGCAAAAAACCCTGAAGAGGATGCTTCGGAGGGGGAGGCATCTGCGGAGGAGCCGACAAGGGAAAGGGAAGAAAACAGTCCGGACCCGACAGAAACACCGGAAAATGAAAAGGATGATGCAGAGCAGGGAGTCCTTTCGGCGGGAGCGGCAGAAAGTACCGGGGCGCATACCGGAGAAGTTCTTGCGGGGAAAGCGGTATACAATCCCGTTTTGGTTGCGGTGGCGGATGCCGCCTTGATTACCGCTTCCATCGGCTTTGCGGCATGGTTTGTGATCATATTGTGGCCTATGATTCTGGTTCTGTTTTGGATAAGACGCAAGAAAAAAGAAGCCAAAGATAGAATGAAACAGGTAGGACAATAATATGCCAATACGAATATGGATAGGGATAGCGGTGCTTTTGCTGCTCATTCTGGTTGCGCTTTGTGTGTATATTTATGCACGGCAAAAGATTGAGGATGTGGAAAGCGAGTGCGAAATACGGCCTAAAAAAGATATACAAGGGAAGACGGAAGAGTAGTAAAAAATCATGAGAAAAGAAAGGTTTGTAGAACAAGGAAAACGATGGGCGGCTTTGCTGCTGATGATGGCTATGACTTTGGGCATAGGAAGAATGCCGCATATTTTGCAGACGGGGGCGTCGGAGAATTTCCGGCGTCCGGATACGCGGGATAATGCTCCTGTCAAAATTACTTTCGGAAACGGTGATTTTGAAGAGCCGGCTTTTTCAGGCTCATGGGCATATTTTCCGGGAGAGAATACGGCGGGCGATTCTTTTCCTACCGGCATACGAAGTGCGACGGAGTATGTTCCTTACTGGAATGTGCGGCCTGCCAGCGACAGCGATGCAAACCATCCGTCAGCAGGCTATATTGAACTGAAAAAAGTGGGAGGAAGCTCTGCAAGAGGACAGAGCTTGGAGCTGATTACGGATTTTTCAAGCTATGTATACCAGAATTTTGAAACCACGCCGGGGCAGAGGCTGTATTACAGCTATGAGCAGATTGCCCCAAGCGGTGTCAATCCGGCAGTTCGTGCCTATATTACCGACGGAAACAGCGATATGATGATTGATGATATTGTGCAGGAAGAAGCAGGTGACGGAGATTGGAGGTGGATAGAAGGCTTATATATTGTGCCGGAAGGGCAGACCGAAACAAGTATCGGATTTGAAAATGTCCACGAAAATCTTGGGGTAATGTCAGGTGCCAATATTGACAATGTTTCCGTGCTTGCAGCCCCTCATCTGCTGATAAGCAAAAGCTCCGATACGGAGTCCGTGGACGTCAGCGGCGGAAACCGCAGATTTCGTTACCGGCTGGAGGTCGGCAATGCAGGACAAATCGGCGCCTACAATCTGCAGATTCGGGATATGCTGGGTGCAGGCGTGCGTTTTGTGGGCGATGTGGAAACGGATTTGCCTGCGGGACATATCACATACAGTGCGGATGATACCCATGTGGAGTTTAGTATAGAGAGAGAGTATATCTTGCCGGAGGACGGCTCTTTCAGTATCAGCTACGAAGTGGAAATGGATAATTTCTATAACGGAAGCAATACCTATACGGCGGATTCACAGGCAAGCGTAGGCTACTATGATTCGGGATATCGGCATTTGTATCCCCATGAGAGCCGCTCTTATTCCAATGTGTTTTCACAGCGGGGACATAAGACGGACAGCGCCAATACAAGCGGTGGCGGCAGCAGTACGACAGCGGTAACGGACACCTCCTCGACTGCAATGCAGGAAAGCGACCTTCCTCAAAGCACGGCGGCTTCTCAGGAGAGCGCCGGAGGCGGAGAGCAGGGACAGGAAGCGGTAGAGGCTTCCTTTAAAAAGCGGGAAGGAGATTTGGAGCTGGAGCTGGTACTGCGCAATCCGCAGAGTCTGGGCAGGCAGGGAGAAGTTCTGCATTACCAGCTGATTTTGGAAAATAAAGGGCAGGAGAGCCTGCGGGGCATATGGCTGCGGAGTTATGTTCCGGAATACACGGGCTTTGACAGCAGTGATGCTTTAGGGGAGTACGGTTATATAGACGGAAAAGAGCATGTGACCTGGTTTGTGAAGGAACTGGGCGCAGGCAAGAAGCGCAGCCTGGATTTTAAGGTGCGTACGGATTATTGTGTGCAGGGGGATATCGAAAGCGAGGTGTATTATGCGCTTTTGGGAGAAGAAGAAAAGCCTTATCACAATGCGGGGGATAATCCGAGTATAAAAATCAATTAAGGAGATAGTATGGCAGGAGAAAAGAAACTGGTGCGGGAGATTACCTCCATGGAGGAAGATTTTGCCCAATGGTATACGGATGTGGTAAAGAAAGCGGAGCTGGCAGATTATACCAGCGTAAAGGGCTGTATGGTGATTAAGCCGGCAGGCTATGCGATTTGGGAGAATATGCAAAAGGAGCTGGATAAGCGTTTTAAGGCAAGCGGTGTGGAAAACTGCTACATGCCTTTGTTTATACCGGAAAGTCTTTTGCAGATGGAAAAAGACCACGTGGAGGGCTTTGCTCCGGAAGTGGCATGGGTGAGTCACGGGGGTCTGGAGCCTCTGGCGGAGAGGATGTGCGTGCGTCCTACTTCCGAAACCCTGTTCTGCGATTATTATGCAAAGACCGTTAAGTCCCACAGGGATCTGCCGCAGCTCTTGAATCAGTGGTGCTCCGTTGTGCGTTGGGAAAAGACCACCAGACCTTTTTTGCGTTCCAGAGAGTTTTTGTGGCAGGAGGGACATACTGCCCACGCCACCGCCGAAGAGGCTCAGGAAAGAACGGTGCAGATGCTGAATGTATACGCCGACTTCATGGAGGAGGTTCTGGCGATACCGGTTGTCAAAGGGAAAAAGACGGACAAAGAAAAATTTGCCGGTGCGGAGGCGACTTACACAATCGAGGCGCTGATGCATGACGGAAAGGCTCTGCAGTCCGGCACCAGCCATAACTTCGGAAACGGCTTTGCCAAGGCTTTCGGTATCCAGTATTCCGATAAAGAAAACAAACTGCAGTATGTGCACCAGACCTCATGGGGTGTGACCACAAGGCTGATTGGTGCCCTGATTATGGTGCATGGAGATGACAGCGGCTTGAAGCTGCCGCCGAAGGTGGCACCGATTCAGTTGATGATTATTCCGGTTGCCACCCACAAAGAGGGGGTTTTGGAAAAGGCAAGAGCCTTGCAGGAGAGCTTGGCTGGTGCCGCCGTACGGGTGAAGGTGGACGAGAGCGACAAGAGCCCGGGATTTAAGTTTGCGGAATGCGAAATGCGGGGCGTGCCTTTGCGCCTGGAAATCGGGCCGAGGGACATCGAGAACGGTCAGTGCGTGCTTGTGCGAAGAGATACGGGAGAAAAAATCGTGGCTTCCCTGGATAACATCGAAAAGACCGTAACAGATATGCTGGAAGACATACAGCGTAATATGCTGGCGCTGGCATTGGCGCACCGGGAAGAGAGCACCCGCGAAGCGGAAGATTTCGACACCTTTGCCGAGATACTGGAAGAGAAGTCCGGTTTTGTCAAAGCTTTGTGGTGCGGCGACAGAGCCTGCGAGGATAAGATTAAAGAGCGTACACAGGCAAGCTCCAGATGCATTCCGATGGAGGGGGGCAAAAAGAGCGGGCACTGCGTATGCTGCAAAAAACCGGCAAATACGCTGGTATACTGGGGTAAGGCATATTAGGAGAGAGATTTGCATGGAGATGCCGAAGGAGGTCGCCTTTATCCTTTCAACCATCGAGGGACAGGGCTATGAGGCCTATATCGTGGGGGGCTGCGTAAGAGATAAGATTCTCGGCGTAGAGCCCAAGGACTGGGACATTACCAGCTCCGCCCTGCCGGAGCAGATTAAGAAGTTCTTTGCCCGTACCGTGGATACCGGCATAGAGCACGGAACGGTGACGGTATTGCTGCATTCCGTGCCCTATGAGGTAACGACCTATCGCCTGGACGGCACATATTCCGACGGGCGGCATCCGGATAAGGTGACCTTCTCCCCTTTGTTGACGGAAGATTTAAAGCGGCGGGATTTTACCATCAATGCCATGGCGTATTCCCGCAAATCCGGTTTGGTGGACTTGTTTGAAGGTGTGGAGGATTTGGAAAGAGGGCTGGTGCGCTGCGTGGGACAGGCGAAAGAGCGTTTTGCGGAGGATGCGCTGCGTATGCTGCGTGCCGTGCGTTTTACCGCCCAGCTGTGCTTTCGGGTCGAAGCGGATACCGAGGCGGCGATTCGGGTAATGGCAGCCAATCTTTCCAAGGTCAGCAAAGAAAGGATATGGGTAGAATTGTGTAAAACCCTGTGTGCCCCTCATCCGGAAAAAATACAGGCGGTGTTTGACTACGGTCTGCACTCCTATATAGGCGAACATTTTTCTGCGCTTTCTCCGGTGGATTTTTCCCATATGGACAGAGCCGCCGAGTTGCAGGCGGAGAAGCACATTCGCTGGGCATATTTTTTGCAAGGTACAGACGCAAAAGAAGCGGTAGCCGTATTAAAAGAATTAAAGAGCGACAGAGATACCGCGGAAAAGGTGCGCAAGCTGCTTTCCTTTCTGCAAAAGAGGGCGGAAAGCGCCATGGAACTGAAGCTTTTGCTGTACGAGCTGGGTGCGGAGCTTACGGAGGATTTGCTGCAACTGCAGCGGGCGGCAGGACTGATTACCGGGGAGCATTATGAGGCGCTGCAGAGGATGAAGGGGACAATCATAGAGGAGAAGCAGCCTTACTGCCTTTCTATGCTTGCTCTGGACGGAAAGGATTTGGTGGCTGCGGGTTTTTCCCAGGGACCGTATATCGGAAAGCTTTTATTCCGTTTGCTTCGGCAGACCATGGAGGGAAAGGTGGAGAACAGACGGGAGAGTCTGCTTGCCGCCGCCGAAGCTTTTGCAGAGCGTGAAGGCGGCGCTGCAGAAGGGGAAAATAAAAATTAGCACTTGCACTAAATATTTAACTATGCTATACTGATTTAGCTTTTTAAATGCGAGGGACGTAGACGGTATGTCCGCAGAAGTATAAATGTAAATGAGGTGAAGATATGAGAGAGGGAGTACATCCGGAATACAATCAGGTTACTGTTACCTGTAACTGTGGAAATACTTTTACGACTGGATCAACCAAGAAGAGCATTCACGTGGAAGTATGTTCAAAGTGCCATCCATATTATACAGGTCAGCAGAAGGCTGCAACAGCTCGTGGACGTATTGACAAGTTCAATCGTAAGTACGGTGTGAATGCTTAATAAGATAATGATTGTCAGGGGACTGAGCGTAGAGGCTTGGTTCCTTTTTCGTTTACAAGTTCTGGACAGACAGAGGTGAATATATTAAAATAGATAGGTTAAGGAATATATAAAGTGAGGTGAAAGGATTGAAATATTCGGGAATCGGCGGACAGGCGGTGATAGAAGGCATCATGATGAAAAACGGTGAGCGTTATGCCACTGCCGTGCGCAGAGCGGATGGAGAGATAGAAGTGGAGGAGGACAGCTATATCAGCCTGTCCCAGAAGTATAAAATATTGGGTCTGCCCTTTATCAGAGGTATTTTTGCCCTGTATGATTCCATGGCGCTGGGGATGAAAAGTCTGAATTTTTCGGCTCAGGTTCTGGCAAGCGCCGAGGAGGAAACAGAGGAGGCGAGCAAGCTTGAGCTTTGGCTGCAAAAGACCTTCGGCGAAAAGGCGGAGAAGGTAATTATGGGTATCGCCATGTTCCTCTCTTTTGTGGCGGCCATCGGCATTTTTATGCTGCTTCCCATGTTTTTGGGCGGTTTTTTGCGGAGGGCGGTGGATAACCATTATTTGGTGGCAGTAGCGGAGGGATTTTTGAGAATCGGCATTTTTGTGCTGTATATTTTACTGATTTCCCGGATGGAGGATATACGCCGAACCTTTATGTACCATGGAGCGGAGCACAAGTGCATTAACTGCATAGAACAGGGACTGCCCCTGAATGTGGAAAATGTGATGAAGAGTTCCAAGGAGCATAAGCGCTGCGGAACCAGTTTTCTGATTATCGTGATGTTAATCAGCATTGCCTTTTTTATGGCGGTGCGGGTAGACAGCATTTGGCTGCGCTCTTTAAGCAGGATTGTTTTGATTCCGGTGATTGCGGGCGTAAGCTATGAGTTTTTGCGCATTGCCGGCAAGAGCAACAGCAAGCTGGTGGATATTTTATCCCAGCCGGGTCTGTGGATGCAGGCTTTGACGGTAAAGGAGCCCAGCGCCGACATGGTGGAGGTTGCCATTACGGCGGTGGAAAAGGTCTTTGACTGGAAAAGCTATCTGCAAGAAAATTTCGGAGCTTCATAGCCATGGGCGAGGGCGGAGCTTCATACAGAACCTTGCTGGCAGAGGGAGAGAGGCTTTTGCGGGAAGCCGGGATTGCGGAATATACGGTAGAGGCAAGGAATATTCTTTTGCACAGTTTTTCCTTGTCCTGGGCGAACTTGGTGCTGAACAAGGACAGGGAAATACAGGATGGAGCGGGCACAGAGCGATTTTATGCCTGCCTGCGGGAAAGACAGGGGAGAAAACCCTTGCAATATATTATCGGAGAGCAGAATTTTTGCGGCCTGGATTTTTATGTGAATGAGCATGTTCTGATTCCCAGACTGGATACAGAAGTATTGGTGGAGAGGATTATTGAGGAGAATACCGAGAAAGATATCCATATTTTGGACCTGTGCACCGGCAGCGGCGCCATTGCGGTGAGCCTGAAAAAACGGGGAGCCTATGAGAGGGTCAGCGCTTCGGATATCTCGGCAAGAGCTTTGGAAATCGCAGAGAAAAATGCTCTCCGGCATAAGGTAGACATCTCCCTGATACAAAGCGATTTGTTCTCCGGCATAGCGGGCAGATATGATATGATTGTCAGCAATCCCCCGTATATTCCGCGTGCGGAGATTGAAAAGCTTGCACCGGAGGTAAGGGTCTATGAGCCTCATCTTGCTCTGGATGGAGGAGAGGAGGGGCTTGACTTTTACCGCAGGATTGCCGAGGAGGCGGCAGACTTTTTGCAGGATGGAGGAAAAATCTATCTGGAAATCGGCTGTGAGCAGGCGCCCGCAATTCGCCGGATTTTCTCTCGCTACAGGGAGGTTGCCGTTTATCAGGATTTGGCAAAGAAGGACAGAGTGGCAAGGATTTTAAAATAAGCAAAAGAGGGATGGATAATGTTTGAGAATTTAGAGGATATACTGATTCATTACGAGGAGCTGATGATGGAATTGGGCAGTCCCGATGTGGCCAATGACCAGAACCGCTTCCGTAAGCTGATGAAAGAACAGTCGGATTTGCTGCCCCTTGTAGAAGCTTACAAGGAATATAAGAAGGTGCGGCAGGACCAGCAGGATGCTCTGGCTTTGCTGGAAACGGAAAATGATGAGGATTTGAGGGATATGGCAAAGGAAGAATTGTCCGGCGCCAAAAAGCGGGAGGAGGAGCTGGAGCAGGAGTTAAAAATTCTGCTTTTGCCCAAGGACCCGAATGATGATAAAAATATTATGCTGGAAATCAGAGCGGGAGCCGGCGGAGATGAGGCGGCGCTGTTTGCGGCGGAGTTATACAGGATGTATACCCATTATGCGGAAACCCAGAACTGGAAGGTGGACATTGTCAGCCTGAATGAAAGCGGTATCGGCGGATTTAAGGAAGTGGTTGCCATGATCAGCGGCAAGGGAGCTTATTCCAAGATGAAATATGAATCCGGTGTGCACAGGGTGCAGCGTGTGCCGGAAACGGAGTCCGGCGGTCGTATCCATACTTCCACGGCGTCCGTGGCGGTTATGCCGGAGGCGGAAGAGGTGGATGTGCAGATTGACATGAAGGACATCCGGATTGACGTTATGCGTGCCTCCGGAAACGGCGGACAGTGCGTCAATACCACGGACTCCGCCGTGCGTCTGACCCACAATCCGACGGGCATCGTCATTTATTCCCAGACGGAAAAGTCACAGCTGCAGAATAAGGAAAAGGCCTTTGCTTTGTTGCGCTCCAAGCTGTATGAACTGGAACTGGAAAAAAAGCAGAGTGCGGAAAGTGCGGAGCGCAGAAGCCAAATCGGTACGGGGGATCGTTCCGAAAAAATCAGAACCTATAACTTCCCGCAGGGAAGAGTAACCGACCACAGAATCAATTTAACGCTGTATAAGCTGGATAAGATTATGAACGGCGATATTGCGGAGGTTCTGGACGCCTGCATTGCCGCAGATCAGGCGGCGAAGCTTGCCAGATTAAACGAGAGCGCATAAAAGAGAAGGAGCGAGCGGATGAGGTATACTTATCGGCTCGTTTTTTGAGGGAGAATATGAAAGATACGATCATCATACTGGCTTCCGCTTCACCGAGAAGAAAAGCTTTGCTGCGGCAGATTGCCCTGCCCTTCATGGTTTTGCCTTCCGACTGCGAGGAGCTTTGCGATATAGAAGATTCCGCCGCACGGGTTTTGTATCTGGCGACGGCAAAGGCTGAGGATGTGGCGGATAAAATCATCAGAACCGCCCTCCTGCCGGATGAAGAGTTGAGGGATGTGCTGGTTTTGGGAGCGGATACGCTTGTGTGCCTGGAAGGGAGGATTCTCGGAAAGCCTGAGAACAAAGCGGATGCCGTTCGGATGCTGGAGCTTTTGTCCGGCAGGGTGCATGAGGTGTTGACGGGGGTTTGCCTGCTTCGCCTGCAAAAAGAGCAGGGACAGTGGCGCCGTACAGGGCAGGCAGAGAATTTTTGTGAGAGAACGAAGGTGCATTTTGCCGATATGTCGGTGGAGGATATCAGCGCCTATATCGAAAGCGGTGAGGCGGAAGATAAAGCGGGGGCTTACGGTATACAGGGCATGGCGGCAAGATATATAAATAAAATTGATGGAGATTATAACAATGTGGTAGGTTTACCCCTTTCGAAATTGTGGTATACTGTAAGAAAAATGTTGGGAGAGGAGCAAAATGAAAAAGAAAGAGATTGATTGGGCTAATCTGGGCTTCGGCTACATAGAAACGGATTACCGGTATTTTTCCAATTACGTGAACGGCGCTTGGGATGAGGGCTGTCTGAGTCGGGACGCCAATGTATGCATCAGCGAGTGTGCCGGTATTTTGCAGTATTGCCAGGAATGCTTCGAGGGTCTTAAGGCCTATACGACGGAAAAGGGAGAAATCGTTGCCTTTCGTCCGGATTTGAATGCCGAAAGGATGTACAATTCCGCCCTGCGTCTGGAGATGCCCGCATTTCCCAAGGAGCGCTTTCTGGATGCCGTTGATCAGGTGGTTCGTGCCAATGAAGCCTGGGTGCCTCCCTTTGGTTCGGGAGCTTCTTTGTACATCCGGCCTTTTATGTTTGCCAATACTCCCGTTATCGGCGTGAAACCTGCGGAGGGCTATCAGTTCAGGGTCTTTGCTACGCCGGTGGGACCTTATTTTAAGGGAGGAGCAAAGCCTCTTTCTATTTGTGTATCCGACTATGACAGGGCGGCGCCGAGAGGAACGGGGGATATTAAGGCGGGGCTGAACTATGCCATGAGCCTGCATCCCTTAATGATAGCCCACAGAAAGGGCTTTGATGAAAATATGTACCTGGACGCGGCAAGCAGAACCTATGTGGAGGAAACCGGAGGCGCCAACTTTGTATTTGTCAGCAAAGAGGGAGAACTGCTAACCCCAAAATCAAACTCCATTTTGCCGAGTATTACCAGAAAGTCCCTGCTTTATGTTGCCGAGCATTATCTCGGGATGAAGGCTGTGGAGCGTGAGATTCGCTTCGATGAGCTGGAGGATATGCAGGAGGCGGGACTGTGCGGAACGGCTGCGGTGATTTCACCGATTGGAAGGATTACCGGAAAGGATAAGGTGATTAACCTGCCGGGCGGCATGGAGAAGATGGGACCGGTATTGCAGAAGCTTTATGATACCTTGACCGGTATTCAGATGGGGCGGATAGAGGCTCCGGAGGGCTGGATTAGAAAAATTTGCGGCTAACTGCCGTTTATGCCAAATTTACTGCCGTTCATACCATATTACTCTTTGATGAAAAAAATGTGTTATAGTAATCTACGTTAGAGGTACTTAGAGTGATAGAGAGATAGAAAAGAGTGATATAGGTTTAGGTGTAGTAAAACAACGGCAAAAACTGACCGTGACTTTTCGGGAATGTCGCAGATTCCCGAAAACGAAGGAGGGCTGATTGAAATAAGAAAGTGTTCTTGTTTCAACCAGCCCTTCTTCGTTATGTCAGCTTTGTTTGTATTTGCCGAGAAAGGCAAGGGTTCTTTCGTTTTTGGATTGAAAGACCTCCTCCGGACTGCCCTCATCCACAATCAGCCCCTTGTCCATAAAAATGACGCGGTTACTGATTTCCCTTGCGAATGCCATCTCATGGGTGACAATGACCATGGCGATATGTAAATCTGCCAAGGATTTGATAACCTTTAGAACCTCTCCCGTCAATTCCGGATCCAGAGCGGAGGTAGGTTCGTCAAAAAATAGGATTTGGGGTTTCAGAGCCAGAGCTCTGGCGATGGCAACACGCTGACACTGCCCGCCGGAAAGCTGATAGGGATAGGCCTTTTCCTTATCGCCAAGTCCCATTTTAGCCAGCAAAGCGGCAGCTTCCGCAAAAACCTCCGTCTTTTCCCGCTTCTGCACCCGAAGAGGGGCGTCCGTAATGTTTTCCATTACCGTAAAATGCGGAAAAAGATTAAAATTCTGAAAAACCAGACCAAAATAAGCGGAAATTTTTTTCAGTGTTTCCTTGTCGGCATAAACGCTCCCTTTCGAGCTGTGTTGTGCCGCGCTTTCTCCCAGGTAGGAAAGGGAGCCCTCGTCCATATTTTCCAGGAGGGTAGCGCAGCGCAGCAGGGTGGATTTGCCGGAGCCAGAGGGACCGATGACGGAAAGAATTTCCCCTTTTCCGACCTTTAAGGATATACCCTTTAAAATGGCTTCGCCGTCAAAGGATTTTTTGACATTTGACATTTCCAGTACATACATCTGTGTTTACCTCTTCCTTATCTGTAGTAGTTCATTTTCTTTTCCAGCATTTCCATCAGATAGGCGACGATGAAGTTAAAAATATAGTAAAAAATCGCCGCCGCCGCAAAAGGCAGCATACTTGCCTGCGCGCTGGCCAGGGATTTGGCGGTGGAAAACATTTCGGAAACGCTGATGGTAAAGGCAAGAGAAGTATCCTTGACCAGGGTGATGACCTCATTGGTTACGGAGGGCAGGATTCTCTTTAGCACCTGCGGCAGGATAATCACAAAGAAGGTCTGGGATTTGGAATAGCCCAGAATTTTCGCCGCCTCATACTGTCCCTTCGGCATGGACTGGATGCCGGAGCGGTAAATCTCCGCAAAATAGGCGGCGTAGTTTACGGCAAAGCCGATAAGCGCCGCCCAAAGTCTGTAGGCATTGCTGATGCGCAGGCCGAAGATATAATAAGGGCCGAAATAAATCACCATCAGCTGGAGCATCAGAGGGGTTCCCCGCATAATCGAAATATAGCCCTTTACGATATTGGAGAGAAAGGGATTTTTACTCATTCTTCCAAAGGCGACCGCTAAGCCCAGGGGCAGTGAGGCTGCCAGCGTAAAGGTGAAAATCAGCAGGCTGGTGCCCATACCGGGCACCAGCTCTTTAATAATTTGAGATAATGACATAGGAAACTCCCTCTTAAATCTGTTTTATTTTGTGGAGATGCTGACATCTCTGCCAAACCATTTTTCGGAAATCTTACGAATGGTTCCGTCCGCGCTCATGGCATCCATGGCAGCCTGCACCTTGTCCCGCAGGGCTTTATTGCCTTTGGCAAAGCCGATACCGTATTGTTCTGCCGCCAGGGATTCTTCCAGAATAATGAAGTCATCCGTGTCCCTGACTTCCAGTTGGTATGCCGCAACGATTTCGTCCATGGCAAGGGCGTCCACGGCGCCGCTCTCCAGATCCATAAATCCGGCGTTATAATCCGGTGTGGTTTTCAATTCCCGGAAGCTTGCGGACAAATCCGCTTTTTCCTTTAAAGCCGCCTCGGCGGAGGAGTCTGCCTGTACCTCCACGATTTTGCCGGCGAGGTCGGCGAAGCTTGTGATACCGGAATCCTTTCTGACCACAAAAACCTGATTGTTTTCCATATAAGGCTCGGACCAGAGATACAAATCCTCTCTGCCGTTCATGGTGAAACCGTTCCATACCACGTCGATGGTGCCGGCGTTCAGTTCCATATCCTTGGCATCCCAGGAAATCGGCTGATACTTGATTTCTAGCCCCATGCGCTTTGCCGCCTCCGCCGCCAGTTCAAGGTCAAAGCCGGTGAACTCGCCGTCACTGCCCACAAATCCCATAGGCGGGAAGTTCTTGTCAAAGCCCACGGTGAATATGCCGTCCTGATCAAAGGAAGTATCGGCTGCCGCACTTGTTTCTTTCGCAAGGCTTGCTGTAGTTTCCGCCTGTGAGGCTGCACTTGTAGCCGCCAGACTTTCCGTGGCTGCCGCGCTTGTGCCGGAAGCCGTACTTGGGGTACCCTGCCCTGCGCAGGCGCTCAAACCCAGTGCCAATATTGCGGCTGTGCCGAATCCGATTATTTTTTTCATCAATTTGTTCTCCTCTCCGAAATACTGTTATATAATAGAAAAAATATCTTTCTCTGTTCACTTTCTTATAGTAGCATATTAAAGTGATAATGTAAATAATTATTTAAAAAAATAAGAAATAAGCTGTATAAAGCGTATAAACTTTGTTATACTGGGATGAACAGGGAGGAATGGAGAACAGCATGAAACTTCGATATATAGAGCACAGCTCGTATTTGCTGTATTTAGAGGGATGTACACTTTTGTTTGATTACTACCGGGGAGAATTGCCGGTTCTGCCGCAAAAGCCCTTGTTTGTACTGGTCAGTCACGGACATGATGACCATTTTTCAAAGCGTATTTTCGATTTGGCAAAGAATCATCCGGAGGTATACTACATCCTGTCGGAGGATGTGGCGTATACAGCCGCTTCTTTCGAAGAAAAGGCGCGCATTGTACGGGTGGGGGCAGGTGAAGAAAGAAGGCTCTGCCTCGCCGGAGTGGAGATATTTGTGCGAACCTGCCGTTCCACCGACGAGGGTGTAGCGTTTTTGCTGGATGTGGAAGGCAGGCGGGTATATTATGCCGGAGATTTAAACTATTGGTACTGGGAGGGAGAGTCCGAGGCATGGAATCAGGGGCAGAAAGCGGATTACGAAAGGGAGCTTGCCCGTATAAGGGAATGGATTTCGGCGGACGGGAAGGAGATTGACCTTGCTTTCTTGCCTTTGGATAACCGACAAGGGGAGTATGCTTACCTGGGAATAGAAGGCTTTTTGCGGGAAGTGGGCTGCAAGCGGATTTTTCCGATGCATTTCAACGGCAGCTTTCAGATTACGGAGCGCCTGCGGGAGCGTATAGCCGAAGCAGGGGAAAGAGAAAAGATTGTATACATCAGTAAAGAGAATGAGGAATTTGTACTATGATTATGTTAAAACAGGCAAGACTGCTTGATCCTGCCACCAGAACGGATGCTGTGCGGGATATATTGATTGCCGAAAGAAAGGTCATCAAAATCGGAGAGGATTTGGCTTTTGAAGCACCTTTTATCGCAAGAGCAAAAGGTGAGCGCTTGGAGATTATTGACTGCTCGGGAAAGATTGCGGCGCCGGGACTGGTAGATACCCATGTACATTACCGTGAGCCGGGATTTACATATAAAGAAGATATTCAGTCTGTGGCAAGAGCGGGTGCGGCAGGGGGATTTACGACCCTGGTGGGCATGGCCAATACCAAACCGGCAGTGGATGATGAGGATACGACCCTTTATGTGATCAGACAGGGAAAAAGTGCCTGCATCAATATCAAAACCTGTGCCTGCATCACCAAAGAGATGCACGGTAAGGAAGTGGTGGATATGAAGGCTCTGCGGGACAGCGGGGCGGTAGGCTTTACCGACGACGGTCTGCCGTTGCGGGATGAGAATATTTGCCGTGAGGCGATGCGTAGGGCAAGAGTGCTGAAAATGCCCCTGTCCTTCCATGAAGAGGCGCCGGAGTTTGTGAAGGAGCCGGGGGTCAATGCCGGAGAGGTGGCAGAAAAACTCGGCCTTAGCGGTGCCGAAGCCAAGGCGGAGTGGATCATGGTGGAAAGGGACTGCAAGCTGGCCAAGGAAACGGGAGCGAATATTTGCATACAACATATCAGCGCAAAAGAGAGTGTGGATATTGTGCGTAAGGCAAAGAGGCAGGGAGTTCGGGTATTTGCCGAAGCGACACCGCATCATTTTTCTCTGACGCAGGAGGCGGTACTGCAGCACGGAACCCTGGCGAAGATGAACCCGCCTTTGCGGGAAGAGGCGGACAGGCGTGCCATCATTGAGGGCTTAAAGGACGGCACCATTGAGGTGATTGCCACCGACCATGCCCCGCATGCCAAGGAGGAAAAGGACAGAGAGTTTGGCAAGGCGCCAAGCGGTATCATCGGTTTGGAAACGGCACTTTCTCTGGGAATTATGCATCTGGTGGATGCCGGTCACATCAGTCTGTTAAAGCTTATGGCGCTGATGAGCTATCAGCCTGCCCGAATGTACAACCTGGATGCGGGAATCATTAAAGAGGATAAGACGGCGGATATTGTAATCTTTGATCCGGAAGCAAAATGGATATACGACAAGACCTGCAGCAAGTCCTGCAATACTCCTTTTATGGGGCAGGAGATGAAGGGAAAGGTGCTTTTGACCATTTGTAGCGGTCTGATTGCATACGATGGCAGGGCTTAGCTGCCGTCAAACGGCTTCTTAAGGGAGCAGTGCCTGTGAAATGGCGATAAAATCGGGAAAGTGCACAAAAAGAAAAAATATAAATTGCTTTTTTTTACTTGCAAAAATGTCGTTTAGATGGTATCATTGGGTACGTAGATGAGAGTTTATTGCGTTGATCTTTCACTACACGTGCATTATGCACTCCTATATCACTCTAACAGAGAAAAGTCAGCCGAGAGGCTGGCTTTTTTCGTGGAAAAAAAGATAAAATCTGCTTGACATTGCTTAAATATATGTTATAGTACAAGTATAACAATTATAACATACGGGAGGATTTTGTATGAATATCAATAAGTTTACGCAAAAGTCGCTGGAGGCTGTTCAGAATATAGAGAAATTGGCTTATGAGTACGGGAATCAACAGTTGGCGCAGGAGCACCTGCTCCTGTCCCTGCTTCAGCTTGACAATTCTCTGATTAAGAGCTTGCTGGAGAGGATGGGTATTGATACGGAGAGCTTCATTAAGGATGCGCAGGGAGCCCTTGCCAGACTGCCGAAGGTATCCGGTAATGCCCAGGTGTATATGGGAGCGGATTTGAATAAGGTTCTGGTGAATGCGGCGGATGAATCCAAGGCGATGGGGGATGAGTATGTCAGTGTAGAGCACTTGTTTTTGCGCCTGTTAAAGGAAGCAAACGGAAGTCTGAGAACGCTTTTCCAAAATTATCAGATTACACGGGATGCTTTTTTAAAGGTTCTGTCCGAAGTACGGGGCAATCAAAGGGTGCTGACGGATAATCCGGAGGCCACTTACGACACCCTGAATAAGTACGGTTATGACCTTGTGGAAAAGGCAAGGCAGGGAAAGCTGGATCCGGTCATCGGCAGAGATGCCCATATTCGGAATACCGTTCGTATTTTAAGCAGAAAAACCAAGAATAATCCGGTGTTAATCGGAGAGCCCGGCGTCGGAAAGACGGCGGTGGTGGAAGGCCTGGCACAGCGTATTGTAAGGGGGGACGTACCGGAGGGATTGAAAAATAAGAAGCTCTTTGCCTTGGATATGGGCTCTCTGGTGGCAGGCGCCAAATATCGGGGAGAGTTTGAGGAAAGGCTTAAGGCGGTTTTGGAGGAAGTGAAAAAATCGGAAGGAGAAATTATTCTTTTCATTGATGAGCTTCATACCATTGTAGGCGCCGGAAAAACGGAGGGCAGCATGGATGCGGGCAATATGCTAAAGCCTATGCTGGCACGGGGAGAGTTGCATTGTATCGGTGCGACGACTCTGGATGAGTACAGGAAGTACATTGAAAAAGACCCGGCGCTGGAAAGACGTTTTCAGCCCGTGATGGTGGAAGAACCGACTTTGGAGGATACCATTTCCATTTTGCGGGGTATTAAGGACAGGTATGAAACCTATCACGGTGTGAAGATTACGGACTCCGCCCTGGTCAGTGCCGCCACTTTATCCAATCGTTATATCAGCGACCGCTTCCTGCCGGACAAGGCGATTGATCTGGTGGATGAAGCCTGTGCCCTGATTAAGACGGAATTGGATTCGATGCCGGCGGAATTGGACGAGTTGCAAAGGCGGATTATGCAGCTGGAAATAGAAGAGGCTGCCTTAAAGAAAGAAAGCGACAATTTGTCCAAAGAAAGGCTGCTGCACATACAGGAGGAGCTTGCCGGTCTGAAAGACAGCTTTAAGGAACAAAAAACCAAGTGGGAGAATGAAAAGGCAAGCGTGGAAAGTCTGGCGGCTCTGAGGGAGGAGATTGACGGGGTAAACAGGCAGATTGAGGACGCCCAGCGGAAATATGATTTGAATTTGGCGGCACAGCTGCAATACGGTACGCTTCCGGAATTACAGGCGAAGTTAAAAACGGAGGAGGAAAAACTGGCGCACAAGGAATTAAGTCTGGTGCACGAGGCGGTGACGGAAGAGGAGATTGCAAAGATCATCTCCCGCTGGACGGGAATCCCGATTACCAAGCTGAATGAGTCGGAAAAAAGTAAAACCCTGCATTTGGATGAAACCCTGCATAAGCGGGTTGTGGGGCAGGATGAAGCGGTGGATTTGGTTAGCGAGGCAATACAGCGTTCCAAAGCGGGCATAAAGGATCCGGGGAAGCCGATAGGCTCTTTCCTGTTTTTGGGACCGACAGGCGTCGGAAAAACGGAACTTGCCAAAGCTCTTGCGGAGGCTTTATTCGATGACGAAAGCAATATTGTGCGCATCGACATGAGCGAATACATGGAAAAGTTTTCTGTCAGCAGGCTGATCGGAGCGCCTCCGGGATATGTGGGCTATGATGAGGGCGGACAGCTTACGGAGGCGGTGCGCAGAAAGCCGTATGCGGTGGTGCTCTTTGACGAAATTGAGAAGGCTCATCCGGATGTGTTCAATATTTTGCTGCAGGTTTTGGATGACGGAAGAATTACGGACTCTTTGGGAAAGACCGTAGACTTCAAGAATACGATTATCATCATGACCTCCAACATCGGTTCCGCGGATTTGCTGGAGGGAACGGATGAAGACGGAAACATCAGTACGGAGGCGGAAATGGCGGTAAAGCTGAAGCTGCGCAATCACTTCCGTCCGGAGTTTTTGAACCGCCTGGACGAAACCATTTTGTTTAAGCCTTTGTCCAAGCAAAATATTGCCGCCATTACGGAACTCTTGATTGAGGATTTGAACAAGCGCCTGGCGGATAAGGAGCTGCGGGTAGTGGTGGACAATGCGGCGAGGGATTACATCATTTCCCATGCCTATGACCCGAATTTCGGTGCAAGACCGCTGAAGCGTTATATACAAAAGAATGTGGAAACTCTGCTTGCCAGGATGATTTTGGGAGAGGCAAAGTTGCAGGCGGGAGATATTATCGTCATCGGCTGCGAGGGAAATAAACTGGTATCCCGTATAGAAAAAAGACCGGAGCTTGCCGTATAATAGGGAAATCTTTTCGGCTTGACAAAGGATTGCGATCTGTGCTATTTCTTCTTTTGAAATCAATAAAAGGAGATAAAAAATGTTTGCAAAAGATTTTGCGATTATGCTATATGTGGACGATGTTTCTGCGGAAAAGAAGTTTTGGGAAGCGCTGGGTTTTGTGATTTTACGGGAATCAAAGGTGATGGAGTATGACAGCTTTGATATGAAGCCCCATAAGGACAGCAGCTGTATGTTTACGGTATATGATAAGGCCTTCATTCGTCAGGTTTCGCCGGAAGTTATTGATATGAAGCCGAGTATCCTGTTTGAAAGCGCAGACATTGTTAAGCTGCAGGAAAGAGCCGCAAAACTTACGGATACTGCCAGCCCGCTGCTGCAGGAGCCTTTTTTGAACTTTCATTTTGCCAGCCCCGGCGGACAGTATTTTGCCGTAAAAGGGGTGTAAGAAACAAAAGTGCCTGCCCGGGGACGAAAAGTCCCTTGGCAGGCATTTCTATTGATAGCAAAAGCTTATTTTTATGATTCTGCAACGGCCTCGTCCGTTTCGGATTCCAGCTGCTTCATGGACATCAGCTCTTCCAGTGTCGGCTTGAGGAAAATCATTACCACACCGGAGAGCACCAAAACGCCGCCGATTAAAATCAGGATTTTGGTATAGCCCCAGGTTTCGGTTACGCCGAGTAAGCGTCCGGAAACGATACTGGAGAAGAAATAGCAAAGATACCAGGCGCTCATTCCCAAAGAGGAGTATCTTGCCGGTGTCAGTTTGCTAAACAGAGCCATACCGATAGGGGAAACCAGAAGCTCTCCGACGGTAAGCACAAAATACGCCAAAAGCATAAACGAAATATTCATCTTGATGCTTCCGTCCTCAACACCGTTGAGGGTCATAAGACCGAGAAGCATGATGAAGAAGGCGATACCGGTGATGATCATGCCTGTTGCCATCTTGGTGGTAACTGCCCAGTCGCCCTTTGCGGACTGTGAACGCTTAACCCAGTACATGCCCAGTAATGGAGAAAGAACCACGCAGAGCACGCCGTTAAAGGAAATCAGCCAGGAAACCGGTACGGCGAAGCCGAATACGTTCAGATCCACGAGTTGATAGGTAAATATCGTAATGGTGGACTGGGTCTGGAAATATGCCGACCAATAGAACACAACGAAGAGGAAAATAATGATCATTGCGGCAACCCTCTTCTTATCCGCAGGGCTGAGCTCCGCTGAGCTCTTACCCTGTTTGGTTTTGCTTTCCTTGGCAGCAGGATATTTTCCTACATCTTTCAGCCATTTTGGTGAAAAAATAAAGAAGATAAATACCATCAGCAGCATACCCACGGAAGCTGCGAGATAGGCATACTTATAACCGTAAGTTATAACGTTGCCGCTGGCATCCCGAACAGCCAGCCACTTATCCGTAATCAGTCCTCCGATAATCGGTCCCAGCATGGCGCCGATATTAACCGCCATATAAAAGATGCTGTATGCGGCATCCTTTTTCGCCATATCCTTGTTGGAATACAAAAGTCCCACAACGGCGGTAACATTGTTGTTGATGAATGCGCCCGCAATGATGTTGACGGTAAGAGCGATAAGGATCAGATCAACACTCGGTGCGAAAAAGAAATAGCACATATACGCAATCCCGGAGAGAAGGAAGCCCAAAAACATACCCTTCTGTATGCCGAGATAGCGATCCGTAATGACCGAACCGAGCAGGGGAATAATGGAGGCAATCGCCCCGGATATCGCCATAATGTTACCCGCGGTTTTCGCATCTAAGCCAAGGCCGCCTTCGGCCACGCTTAAGGTGTAAAATAGGACGGTAAATCCGACGAGCAGGTATTTGGCATAACTGTTGATACCCGTCGCAATACTCGCCAGCAGCAGCCCTTTCGGGTGTCCACCGAAACCTGAGCTCTTTGTTTTGGTGTTTTCTTTTAATTCTTGCTTCTCTTCCATAGATTCCCTCCATTTCCCTACTACTTATAGAATAACTGATATTACATTAGAAGCTGCCCTGAGTATAGCATATTTCTCTTCAAAATAAAAGAGTCGGACCTTTTGTGAAAAATATATTTATTGGGGCTGTAAGATGATATATATTTATCAATTGACAGAATTTAATGCCCGAATACAGAACTGTCCTAATAAAATCTTAAAGCCGGAAAACCTTGAATTAAAGGCAAAAATACACTATGATTAGAAGAAAAAATGAATGGAGTTTATCCGATGATTCG
>JBGZHY010000043.1:0-3573 GCA_041848045.1 Lachnospiraceae bacterium | reverse complement strand
GTACACAAGCTGCAAGGAAAAAGGTAATAAACAAACTGTAAATAAATACTTTTTTCATAGTACGCTCTCCGATATCCCGACGGACAGAGCAGGCGGGCTGTTTTGTCCGGACGCAGAAACAAGCTGCATCCGAGATAAGCCCATGCAAAGCAGCAGCAAAAAAGCAACACTTCGCCTTAAGTTCTTTTTCGTCTTTTTCATACACATCCCCCTTTTGTGCGTTTTATTAGGTTTTCCAAACTTATTATACCGCTTTTGTTTATAACATACAATATGCTCTCAATTATTTAAGGATTTTAAGTAATATGTTGCAAAAATATTTCCGCCCAAAACAAAAAGCCCGGAAATACCTCTTTCGGTACGCCCAAGGCCGTTTACATATTATAAATCTTAATTATTTCCCGATATTAGACTGCAAAATCTCCTCTATCCTGTCCACAATGCCCTCCCAGGAATGGGAGCGTATCGCCGCCCGAATCTTCTCCGGAATCCTTTCTTTTTTTTGTACCCGCTCGATCTGCAGTGCCAGCTTATCCGCCAGATTCCGCACAAAGACAGGTTTATCCTCCGCAAAGGGCTTATCCACCTCATACAGCCGAGGCAGATCCACATATTCGATGACACCGGAAGCATTAAGCTCCTCTCCCAAAAGCTCCATCAAGCCCTCTATTCTTGTGGTCACCGCTCGCAGACCGCAGGCAAGACCTTCTATGGCAATCAATCCCAGCCCCTCATAATAGGAGGGCAGGACAAAAATGTCGCATTTGCGCATCAACACCGCCATTTCTTTTTGGTTTTGCGCCCCCATAATGTAAAGATTCGATGCCCCATTCGCATTCTGCCGCAAAAGCTTTTTGGCTTCTTCGTCCGCATTTCCCACCATCAGCAGCTTCAAATTCTCGTAACGAGTATTCAGCAGGGCAAGAGCGGAGCACAGCTCGAATACGCCCTTAGCCTGCGCAATTTTTCCGGCGTAAAAAATGCGCACCTTATCATCCGGATGGCGTTTTTCTTCATAAAAATATTCTTCCTTAAAACCTCCCCCCAGGATGCTGACCTTTTCTGTCGGAATCCCGAAGACCTCCCCCAACTCTTTCCTGTCCTTAGGGCTTAGAGCGAGATAAGCCTGCAGCTTATCCACATTCTTTATGTAGCGCTCCTGTATCCACGGATTCTTTTTCACCTGCCTGATATCCGTACCGTGGCTGACCCCCACAAGCGGCGTATCCGGAAAAATTTCCCTTACCAGACTGGTCAGTATGAATATATGATGACTGATGATAATGTCCGGACAAAATTCATCCTTTGCCCTTTGCAGGCGCTTTCTGAAAGCCTCCGTCCATGCCGCATACATCTCCTCCGTCATCTGTGCATATATCGTAGACGAATAGGGCATCTCATCGCTCATACCGGCAATACAAAAGGGCAGCTCCTCCGTCTGAAACCGAACGGGATAACGGAGGATATCCTCGGAAAAGTCCGCTGTAAAAGGCTCCTGTATCCCGTAAATCAGGGCATTTTGATGCCCTCTTTTTTTCATTCCCTGTACCAGGGTGTGATAATATACCCCGCTTCCCGTGTTGGAAGGAAGCTGGGCCAAGCAATGTAGAATCTTCACGCCTTTGTCCCCCGTTTTACCTTTCTGCCTTCTATGCGCAGCTGTTTCTTTCCTTGAAATATTTTGCTGAAGCTGCCGTATACCTTTTCCGTAATCAGCTTGCTGCCCTCCCGATACAGCAGGGACAGCGCGCGCTTTACCACCTCTTTTCCCTTCGGATCAAGCTTTTCGGCACTGTCAATCAGCACGGATATCTCCTGCAGGCTCAAATGCTTAAAATCCGAAAGGTATTTGATATTGTTTTCCTCAAATACCCCGAATACATGGGCAATGGCGTCCTTCCTTTCCGAAAAGGACAAAGATTCCAGCCAGGTATCTATGATTTCATCCAAAAGCTTGGCGTTTTCGCTCAAGCCCTCTCCCCGCACAAAGCGACTGCCCGCCACCTTCCAGAAGGTGGCGTCGTGAGCAGCCAGCCCGCTTCTTTCTGAGCGCACCACCTCCATGCTCTCCGGATGGTAGAGCAAAAGCCCTACTACCGCATCCTCCGGCACAATACTGCGCACCCGGTCTTTGATCGCCTTGAACAGCTCCTGCTCCAAAACCTCTTTCCGAAAGCCGGGTCCGTCAAAGCTGTATACAAACTCTATCCTGTCCCGAATGTGCTGTTCACAGTGCATCGCCGCAAATACCGCCAGATTGCCTCCCTTGGAATGACCGCAGAGCAGCAGTTTTTTCCTTTCGTCCGCATAACGATTGATAAAATCTACCGCCTTACTTTGTGCCGCCGTCACATCCTCATAGGACATACTGAAATTTTCTTTCCAGCCCACCAGACTGTCATCCGTTCCCGAATAAACCAAAGCCTGCCGCTCCTCATCCAAGTCCACGCACATGGCACAGAACTGCTGCTGCCTGCCCTCCTCTATCTGCTCCGTGTATTTGCTGATGACCAAATCCTTATAGCGGGGGCTTTTATACGCTTCCGCCAATATCTTAACGGATGCCCGCATCTGCAAAAAAAGCTCCCGTATCTTCTTTTTGTCATAGACGCCGAACAAAGCCTTTCCCAAATCCCCGAAGGTTTTTCCCTCTTCTTTTCCGAAAAACAAATGATAGTCTATGTACACCAGCTCTGCCAGCACCAGGGCATCCACCTCCCCGAAAGGAACCTGTCTGAGCAGAATATCTCCCCGCCAGCGTATGTAATCCACCAATCCGGACATTTCCACACCTCTTTCCGCTTACAAAAAACGCTTGACTTTTCTCCATTTCTTTGCTATTATACCGTCAATTTAGGCAAAAAATACTTGTCACACTGTATGGTACCTTATTTATAGCAGAAGAAGGGAGAAAAGTCATGTATATTTCCGCAAATATTTACGACACCGGGAACACTCTCCTTTCTGTTTTTTCTTTACAGTGGGCTTCTTATTTTGTTTTATCGGCAACTAATTTTTAATTAGTTGCTTTTTTTATGTCAGAACGGAGGGAAATTATGGCAGCAACAGAAATTAAAAAAATATTGGTCATCGGCTCGGGTCCCATTGTTATCGGACAGGCCGCAGAATTTGATTATTCGGGAACGCAGGCCTGCGAAGCCCTGCGCAGCGCCGGTAAGGAGGTGGTTTTAATCAATTCCAACCCGGCAACCATTATGACGGACAAAAGCTTTGCAGATAAAATTTACATTGAACCTATGAATGTTGCCACCATCGAAAAAATCATTGCCAAAGAGCGTCCGGACGCTCTTATTGCCGGCATGGGCGGACAAACCGCCTTAAACTTAAGCATCGAGCTGCATGACAGAGGCATCTTGGAACAGTACGGCATACAGGTTATCGGTACGCCGATTGAATCCATTAAACGCGGAGAAGACAGGGAGCTGTTCCGCCAAGCCATGATGAAAATCGGAGAGCCTATTATCGAATCCGAAATTGTGACTACCCTGGAGGACGGCTACCGGGTGGCGGCACGCATCGGCTATCCGGTCGTTGTCCGTCCCGCCTATACCC
>JBGZHY010000042.1:0-3985 GCA_041848045.1 Lachnospiraceae bacterium | reverse complement strand
GTGCATATTTAGGGGAGTAGAAAATGGCAATACTGAGCATAAAAGATTTATATATTCATTATGGTATGATACAAGCCGTAAAGGGGGTGGATTTTGAAGTTTACGAGGGAGAAATTGTAGCCCTCATCGGCGCCAACGGAGCCGGTAAAACTTCGATTCTCCATACTATAAGCGGTCTTTTGCAGGCAGGAAGCGGCAGTATTTATTTTGAAGGTAAGGACATTACCAGAACACCCGCCCATAAAATTGTGTCCATGGGAATGGCACATGTTCCGGAAGGACGAAGGGTTTTTGCTGATTTGAGTGTTTTGGAAAATTTGAAGCTGGGGGCGTACACCCGAAAAGACAAAGGAGAGATAGAGGAGAGCATTGCCAATATTTACAAGCGCTTTCCCCGGCTGGAGGAAAGAAAGGCACAGCTTGCAGGTACCCTTTCCGGCGGAGAGCAGCAGATGCTTGCCATGGGAAGAGCTCTGATGTCAAAGCCGAAGCTGATTGTCATGGACGAACCTTCCATGGGCTTATCGCCTTTATATGTCAGTGAAATTTTTGATATTATTGACGAAATCCACAAAGCGGGAACCACGGTTCTCTTGATAGAGCAAAATGCCAAAAAGGCTTTGAGCATTGCGGACAGAGCCTATGTTCTGGAAACCGGCAAAATTGTGCTCTCCGGCAAGGCAAGTGATGTGCTCAATGATGATTCCGTCAAGAAAGCATACTTAAGCGAGTAGAGGTGCCCTATGCCGATGGTAAAAATTTATTCCGACGGCAGCGCCAGAGGGAATCCCGGCCCCGGAGGCTACGGTACGATCATCAAGTACAAAGATGCCGCCGGCAAGGAGCATATGCGGGAATATAGTGCGGGATATCGAACAACCACCAATAACCGCATGGAGCTTCTGGGCTGCATCATCGGATTGGAGGCTCTGACCAAGCCTTGCGAGGTGGAGCTGTATTCCGACTCCAAATATCTGACTGATGCCTTTTGCCAAAACTGGATTGAAAGCTGGCAGAGGGAAAATTGGCGTCGGGGGAAAAAAAACGAAGTGAAGAATATCGACCTTTGGGAGCGGCTTTTACAGGCCAAGGCGCCCCATAAGGTTCGCTTTATATGGGTAAAGGGGCATGCCGGTCATCCGGAAAATGAACGCTGTGACGCTCTTGCCACCTCAGCGGCGGACTGCGCCGAAACTTTGTCGGAGGATAAGGGATATGTGGAAGGGCTAACATAAAGGCACCTGCGGGTGCTTTTTTTATTTGGCGCATATTCCGAAAGAACAAAACATAGCAAACAATTTGTTTGTGTAAAATAAAATTTTTTTCAAATAAGTGTTGTAAAATTAACAATAATAAGGTATTCTAAGAGTGTTGAAATCCTGCGGGTTTCGGCAGACTTGTTTTTTATATATAATCAATCGATATAAACCATGATAAAGTAAAGTTTGGAGGTAAATGTATGTCAAAAGTTATTTTGGTAGGTGCCAACCATGCAGGTACGGCATTTGCAAACACGCTCTTGTCCTATCCCGGCAATGAGCTTACGGTCTATGACAGAAACAACAATATTTCTTTCCTGGGCTGCGGTATGGCACTCTGGATCGGAGAGCAGATTCATTCGGGAGATGGTCTGTTCTATGCAAAGCCGGAGGATTTTCTGAACAAGGGCGCCAAGGTGCATATGGAAGCGGATGTTTTTGAAGTGGATTACGCCAATAAGACCGTAAAGGTAAAGCTGGCAGACGGCAGCATTGTGCAGGACAATTACGACAAGCTGGTATTTGCAACGGGAAGTTTACCGAACAAGCTTCCGGTAAAGGGCTTTGACTTGGAAAATGTGCAGATGGTAAAGCTGTACCAGAATGCAAAAGAGGTTATTGATAAGCTGCAGAATAAAGATCAGTTCAAGAATATCGTGGTGCTGGGCGGCGGCTATATCGGTGTAGAGCTGGCAGAAGCCTTTGAAAGACTGGGCATGAAGGTAACCTTGATCGATATGGTGGACTATATCCTGAACGGTTATTTTGATACTTCCTTCTCCAATGAAATGAAGGTCAGAATGGAAGAGCACGGCATTCAGTTCGCACTGGGTGAAAAAGTGGTGGAATTTGAAGGTGAAGGTAAGGTAAGCGCCGTTATTACCGATAAGGGAAGATATGCGGCGGATATGGTTATTTGTGCCGTGGGCTTTAAACCAAATTCCATGCTGGGCAATCAACACCTTGACTTATATGCAAACGGCGCTTATCTGGTGAATAAAAAGCAGCAGACCAGTGATCCGGACGTGTATGCCATCGGCGACTGTGCGACCATTTACGACAATGCAAGAGAACGGGTGAATTATATAGCTCTTGCGACCAATGCGGTGCGCTCCGGTGTGATTGCAGCCCATAATATATGCGGTACGGCAGTGGAAACGGCGGGTGTACAGGGTTCCAGCGCCCTCGGTATCTATGGATATAAGCTGGTGTGTACGGGACTTACAGTGTCTGCCTGTGAAAAGGAAGGCATTAAGGCGGGCTACGTAGACTTGGAGGATACCCAGTTCCCGGCTTTCATGGAGGTGGAAAATCCGAAGGTGAAAATCAGAATTGTGTACAGAGAAGAGGATAAGGTGATTCTTGGCTGTCAGTTGGGCTCCAACTATGATATGTCCTCCGTCATTCATCTTTTCTCCTTGGCGGTACAAAAGAAGTTGACTATGTCCGAGCTGGCGCTTTTGGATATCTTCTTTATGCCGCATTTCAACCAGCCGTACAACTATATCACAAAGGCGGCTTTGACTTGGCTTCATAGAGAGTTGGGACTGATTAAATAAAATATATTGAGGAGTCTGTTCGTTTCCCGGTGAAAGCGGACAGACTTTTTTTGTTCTGTAAAATATCGGAATAAAATACCATAAATACGTAATATGCACGCTGTTCAAAAGGACGGGGCTGTGGTATATCTTGTATACAGTTTAAAATCCAAAAAGGGGGAAGTATGGAGATTAGCATTGCGAAGAAAGAATATTGGTATGGAGCTTGTGTGAAGTACGGGGTAAAAATGCCTGTTCACGCAGGAAGTGTCCTGCACTGCGATTTGCGTGTGAATACTACACCGAACCAAGCCATGCCTTTGTTCTTGTCATCCAAGGGAAGAGTGATATGGAGAGATAGAGGCTTTCCGATACGGGTAGAAAAGGGCATCATTCAGGTGCCGGATGACTGTATATTGACGGATACCAAAGGCGGACTGCGGGAGGCCTATCTGTTTGCCATGCAGTCTTATTTTCCTTTTCAAGGGGCTGCTCCTCATCCGGATTTGTTTGCCAAAATACAATACAATACCTGGATAGAGCTGACCTTTGCACAGTCGGAAGAAGCGGTGTTAGACTATGCCCAAAAAATCATTGATGACGGACTTCCGCCGGGGATCTTGATGATTGATGACGGCTGGTCAGAATACTACGGAGAATGGCGTTTTCACAGCGGGCGCTTTCCGAATGCCCGGACTATGCTTGACAGGCTTCAACGTATGGGCTTTCGGATTATGCTTTGGGTATGTCCCTTTATCAGCGCAGATTCCGTTCGCTACAGAGAAGCCGCGGAGCTTGGCATACTGATCAAAACGCCGGAGGGGAAACCTTTTATTGCAGAGTGGTGGAACGGGTATTCGGCAGTTCTGGATTTCAGTAATCCCTCAGCCCGTCTATGGCTGAAAAATCAGCTGGACGAGCTGCTTACCATGGGGGTTGCGGGATTTAAATTCGATGGAGGGGATGCCGGACATTATCGCTTCGACAATGTAACCTGTGCCCCGGCAGAACCCAATATACAGTCTTTTTTATGGTCCCGTTTCGGCAAGGACTATGCCTTTAACGAGTACCGCTCCAGCTTCGGTGCAGGCGGCTACGGGCTTTTGCAAAGGCTTTGCGATAAAGAACACAGCTGGAATGAGGAGGGTATAGGCTCTTTGGTACCGGATGCGCTGCTGGCAGGGCTTT
>JBGZHY010000041.1:0-21277 GCA_041848045.1 Lachnospiraceae bacterium | reverse complement strand
TTTTTCTTTCTGTACTTCCAGCTTCTGAATCTCGTTTTGTATCTGCTTGATTTCCTCCGGCTCCACAAAGTTTTGCAGTCTTGCCCGGGACGCCGCCTCATCCATCAAATCTATGGCTTTATCCGGTAAAAATCTGTCGGAAATATAGCGGGCGGACAGATGTACCGCCGCCGCCAAGGCCTCGTCGCTGATGTTCAGACGGTGGTGAGCTTCATACGCCGGACGAATGCCCTTTAATATCCGCAGGCTGTCCTCTTCATCGGGTTCCTCCACATGTACCGGCTGAAAGCGCCGCTCCAAAGCGGCATCCTTTTCAATATACTTGCGATACTCCTCAAGGGTGGTAGCGCCGATTAGCTGTATTTCTCCCCTTGCCAGCGCCGGTTTCAAGATGTTGGAAGCGTCCACCGCCCCCTCTGCGCCGCCGGCGCCGATGATGGTGTGCAACTCGTCAATAAACAAAAGCACATCCCCGCTTTCGCTCACCTCCGCCATTACCCGCTTGATGCGTTCTTCAAATTCGCCCCTGTATTTGGAGCCCGCAATCATTGCGGACAAATCCAGGGTCACCACTCTTTTTTCCGCCAATGTTTCCGGCACATCTCCCGCTATGATTTTCAGCGCCAGTCCTTCTACCACGGCAGTCTTACCCACCCCCGGCTCCCCAATCAGGCAGGGATTATTTTTGCTTCTTCTGCTGAGAATCTGCATCAGGCGGTTCATCTCATTTTCTCTGCCCACCACCGGATCCAGGCCGCCCGCCTTTGCCAGTTGCGTCAAATCTCTGGAATACTTATCCAACACAGGAGTTCTGCCGCCGCCTTCCTCTTCATAGGCCTTTTCCGCCCCCTTTGCAATTCTGGAGGCTTCCACACCCATCGCCGCAATCACGCCCGTATACAGCTTCTGCATGTTGACATTGATGGTTTTTAAGAGTTGATTGGCAATACTTTCATTGTTTTTGATGATGGCAAGAAGAATATGCTCCGTCCCCACCAGGGCAGACTGAAAACGCAAAGCCTCCTGGTAGGCCTCTCCTAATACCGCCAGACATTTGGGAGAATATTCCAAATGCTTAATCTCCACATCCACCTTATTCTGCCCGGATATGAGGCGATCAATCAGCTGGGTCAGCTTGCTCTCACTGACACCGTTTTCCTCCAGCACCTTGGCAGCCACGCCGCTGCCTTCGGCAATCAAACCGATTAAAATATGCTCCGTTCCGACGAAATGGTGTCCCAGCCTGTGGGCAGCCTCTTTCGCAAGCCTTAAAGCCTCTTTTGCTTGTTGTGTATACCTTTCTTCCATGTCTTCCCTTTCTATTCTACCTGAAATTCATCATATAATTCATCTATAATTTCGTGCGCTTCCTGCCTGTTGATATTGTTGCAGATACATCTTGCCACCACAACGGACAGCTCCTTTTTCATCTGTGCGAGCACACGCAGCTTATCCACATCAATGGAGATAACGGCGCCTTTTCGCCTGTCCAGCTTCAAAAAACCCTCCTGCCGCAGTATGGAATAAGCCTTATTGACGGTATGCATATTGATGCCGATTTCCTCCGCCAACTGCCTGACCGAAGGCAGAGAGTCCCCCTCCCGTATCCGTTCCGTGGCAATACCCAGAATAATCTGATTGCACAACTGCACATAAAATGCTTCATCGCTGTTAAAATCAATATATATTTCCATATATGCACCTTCTTGTTATAATGTGTCAAATGTTATAGCATTAGTATAACACCGAGAGCCAAAAAATGCAAGAGAGGAATCCTCTCCTGCATTTTTTCTACTCGTCCCAATCCAGAACATCAAAATCATCATCCAAATCCACGGCTTTTGCCTTCGATGTCCTTTCTTCTATTCCATCTATCGGACTTACTGCCTGCTTTTGGCTGCCGAGATTCAAGAAGGCATCTTTTTCGGCTCTCCTATCCTCCTCAATCAGATCCGACACAATGTCCAAATCTTCTTCGTAGGTCGGCTGTGCCTTCCTCGGTCTGCTTTGCCGCCCGGAAGCCGAAATCACACTTCTGTCAAAGAGCATGGTGTCCTCCATTTTGCGCTCCCTGCTCTCCCTGCGAGGTACAGGCTCCGGTTCGACTTCCCGCTCCTTCCGGCTTCTCTTCCTTTTCCTGCTCAACAACAAAAACAGACTCAGGGCAACCACAATCGCCAATAAACATGCCAGGGCGATAATGGTATACTGCGCCATTCTGTGGGTTCTCTGCAGAGCCGTATAGGCAAGAGCATCTACACTTTCACCTGCCGCAAAATACCTCTGTACCGTCTTTTCTTTTCTGTCATAAGAATAGAAGCCCTTCTCACCGTTTTCATTACTGCCGTAGAGTATGACAAAATTCTCCCCCTTATCCTCGGGATAAAGCCAGCCCACTACCTTGGCACCATTGACATCAATGTTATCGTTTCTCTCCAGTCCCTCCGGCTCAGCCACGCTCTCATCCGGCGTATATATGTATATGGTCTTGCCCAAAACGGTAATCTGTGCCAAAGACAGGCTTTCCGTAAGGGTGCTGACCTTTTCTACCTGTATGGTATAGGTCTTTGTATTCTCACCCAGAGAAACGGTAACCGTAACCGTATTCTGTCCGCCGGTCAAATTGTCGCCGCCGCTAATCTCTACTGAAGCACTGCCGTCCGCCGCCACCGCCGAAACGGCAACCGTATTGACTTCCGCTCCCACTGTCGCCGTATACTCGGTCACTGCCGGGTCAAAATCCGGGCTGATGCTTACGGCGCCCAGATTCAGGCTCTGCAAATCCACACTTCCCACCGTGCTCTCACCCGGGCTGATGTTTATCTTGGAACTTCCCTTTCGGGATACGGTCGCCGCTCTGCCGTCCGCATCATAAACCTCTTCCTCCGATGCGGTAATGCTTGTTTCTCCCGCCTGCAAGGCACGGAAACGAAGATTATACACCCACTCCGTCTGTCCGTCGGCTCCCGCCCCGATTTTGATGGCTCCTGCTCCTCCCTGGGCATTGTCCCCGTCCAAAAACTCCAGATATGCCGTATCATAGCTTAACATCAGGGACGCATTCCCCAATGTCGCGCCGTCCAGACTGGTAATCTTCATGGTAACCGTCACCTCGCTGCCTGCCACGGCAGAAGGGTCGCTGAAAGAAATCCTTGTATCCAATGCATAACTGCTGATATTACAATAGGTAAAAGCAAACAGAAAACTGCATAACAGAGCAAGGTATAGCTTGATATACTTTTTCATTCTTATCTCCTATCTTCAGGGCGCAACCAAAGACACGTTGCTCTGTCCCCCGCTGGTATTTTGTGTTTGCGTACTGCTGTTTGTACTGCTTAAATTTGCTCCCGGTCCCACAAGCGGTCCGCTGCCGGTTTCACCGGTGCCTGCATTGCCGCCGCTTTCCGTCGTTCCTGTATTCGGCGTCTGTACAGGGCTTGCATTGCCGCCTGTCGCTGCATTTGCACTCGGAAGAGCATTGCCCGTCGGTATCGGCTCCGGCGACTCCGGCATATTGTTGTATATCGGTATGCAAAACTCCAAAGCGGAATTTTTCAGGGTATCGCTGTAGGCCTTGGAAAGCTTGGCGCCCTCTCCGGCTGCCCCTTCCACATTCGTCATATACTGATGCTTATAGCGGTTAGCCCCCATAACATTGAATTTCTTTAAGTAAAGGGTATTCTGTCCCGCCTTTACGTAATTGCTGCCGTAATAATCCGCACCGCCTATAATCGCCTTTTCCCTGCTGTTCCACGGTCTGCCGTAAGAACCGCTCTGGGACGCCCACCACAAGCCTCTTTGCACCGGGCTCTGGTCACCCTTTTGATAAGCCTCTATATTGAAGAAATTAAAATATCCCTGATAAGGCGAAGTATTGCCGCTGATTAAGCCGCTGTTTCCGTTCACGCCCTGCTCCTGGATGATCATCGCCGCCAAAACATATGGATTAACGCCGGAGCTTTGTCCCGCACGCATAATGATATCCACGTAGGTACCGCTGCCGTAATTGGCGCTGGCGGTATTTACCGTAACGCCGGAACTGCCCGGAGAGGATAGGCTCACGCCCGGGCCGGAATCCGAAAACGCCGTATTGGCGGCACTCGCCTCATAGGAAGCCTCTGCCTCCTGCGCTTCGTATACCGAATCCGCCTCCTGTGCCCGATAACCCGGCGGCGTCAGACTGACATTGCCGCTCTTACCCGAAACCGGACCGCTCGTATGCAGATTGACACTGCCGCTGCTTGCAGGCTGGCTCGTTTGGGCGGCGTTTGCCGTATTTGCCGCAGGACTTACCGCCGCAGAAGCCGCTGCAGGACTTGCCGTTTCCCCTTGGGATACCGTTCCCACTACCGCCTTGCTTTCCAGAAAGCTGCCTTTGACCAGCTGCTCCAAGCCTGCCACATCATGTCCGTTTGTGCTGTATCCGTTATCCAAAAATTGGAAAATATAGGTTTCATCCAAAAAATTGCGAGGATCCATATAGTAGCGCACAATACCCTCGCTGGCTGCCACCCAGGCATTGGTATCAAAGCCCACCCAGGTTTGCGTGCTCCAGTTGTAGGCTCCCGCTTCGGTGGACTTCCAGGAATGCACCGCCGTTCTGTGCACCAGATTTCTGCCGACAATGGACTCGTTTTGAATCACTTCCTCCCAGTCTATGCCGGTCTTTTGGGCTTTGAACACCCAGTTCGGGTACTTGGCATGCAAGAGCCTGAGCTGCTTTTTATAGCTTTCGGGAAAGCCCTCGCTTGTCAGCTTCTGCTCGAATGCCGCATTTGTGGTGTAGTTGCTCTGCTCTCCTGCTTCAAAGCTGATGTAGGTCTTGAGGACATAGCCCTCCTTAAGGGCAGTTCCGCTGGTAAACTGTATCTTGTACCAGGATCCCGTTTCATCAATAACCGTCACCTTGCTGCCCTTGGGTAAGGTAGCCATTTTACTCGTGCTTGTGCCCGCACCGACACGTACATTTAAGGAACTTGCCGTTACGCTGCCCTGTTTGGCGGTATAGGCAAACACCTGCTGCGGCATAAGCAAACTCAGGCTCAGAAACAATGCCGATACGCAAGCCGGGATGCTTTTCCCTCTATTTAAAAGACTTTTTTTCATTGTCTGTTCTCCCTGCCTCTAAACTTTTTATATATTATCAGCAAAAAGTTTTCAAAGCAAGACATATCCCTTCCTCGTAAGTTTTTTTAGTAAATTGTAAGAAATCAGAATAAATGATAATATTTTGCAATTCTTTCCAGCGCCGGCACCGCTCGTTCAATCATCTCATAGGACACGCAATAGGCAATGCGAACATAGCCCTTGCAACCGAAGGAAGAGCCCGGAACAAAGAGCACACGCTCCTTGCTGCACTGTTCGCAAAAAGCCAGGTCATCCTCCACGGGCGTCTGCATAAACATATAGAAAGCTCCCCGGGGCTTAGGCAGGCAAAAGCCCAGACGCTTCAAATGCTGATAAAGATATTCTCTGTTTCTGTCATAATACGCCACGTCCACCTGTACGTCTACGCAGCGCCCCACTACCCTCTGCATCAGGGACGGAGCATTTACACTGCCGCTGCAGCGATTGGCAATGCTTAAGGCGGATAATAAACGTTCATGCTCCGGTACGCTCTCCGGCACCAGAATCCAGCCTATACGCTCTCCGGGCAGAGAAAGGGATTTGGAATAGGAATAGATGACTATGCTGTGCTCGATATAGTCCGGTACCCAGGGCACCGGTGTTCCCTCATATACCAACTCTCTGTACGGCTCGTCACTGATGCTTACAATAATGCTGCCGTACTCTTCCTCCTTTTTACGAATGATGCGCTGCAAATCCTGAAGAACCTGCGCCGTATACACCGCTCCCGTCGGGTTGTTCGGGCTGTTGATGAGTACAGCTTTGGTGCGGGGGCTCAGCGCCTTCTCAAAAGCATCCATATCCGGCATAAAGCTCCGCCTGTCTGTCGGAACCAAAACCATATTTCCCTCATAATTTCTGATGTAATTGCCGTATTCCACAAAATAAGGGGCAAATACGACGACCTCGTCCCCCGCATCCAAAATACTTTTCAAGGTAATATTGATGGCGCTGGCCGCTCCCACGGTCATAATCAGCTGTTCAAAACGGTACTGCGTTCTGAAACGACGATTCAGTGAATCGGCAATCGCGGTCCTGACGTCCTCATATCCGGCATTGGACATATAACCGTGCACCAGCAGGCTGTCCTCCTCCTCCAGAATCTCCTGTATCGCCTCCTTAATACGTGCAGGTGCAGCCACATTGGGATTGCCCAGACTGAAATCATATACATTTTGGGCGCCGTGCAGGGCAGCCAGCTTCTTTCCCTCCTCAAACATCTTACGAATCGCGGAATTGTTGTGCAGCAAAGGCTGCATTTTTTTTGCAATCATAAAGCTCCTTTCCATGACAAGACAAACAACACAAGCCTCCCTGCCGCCGCAAGCAGCAGAACCAGAAGAGCCGATGCCGTATACATCAGGCGGTTTACCCGTCTGATATCCTCCGCCACCGCCTTTCTTTTCTCATCTCCGATATATTCTTTCGGATACCGTTTCCCGAAATAAGAGGCCGGACCTGCCAGACGAAGCCCCAAAAGACCGGCGACCACCGCTTCCGTCTGCGCCGAATTGGGGGAGGCATGCTTGTATCTGTCCCTCTTAAAAATACGCAGCCCCTCTTTCGTATCCATATCCCGGTAAAACAAAGAGGCGCACAGCAGCAAAAGAGCTGCCATTCTGGATGGCAGATAGTTGAGCACATCGTCCAGCTTTGCCGAAAAAAATCCGATGTCCTTATACTTCTCATCCTTATAGCCCACCATGGAATCCAAGGTGTTGACCAGTTTATACAAAATAATCCCCGGTACCGAAGCGATGAAATAATACAGCATGGGCGCCGCCACACCGTCGCTGAAATTCTCCGCCACCGTTTCCACTGCCGCACAAATAATCTTTTCCTCCGTCAGGTTTTCGGTATCCCTGCCCACAATCATGGATAGAGCCTTGCGGGCTTTATCCGTTTCCCCTTTTTGCAGGGCATAAAAAACCTTCATGCTTTCCGTGCGCAAGGATTTACAGGCAAGAAGCTGATATACAAAAATCAGGGATAAGGTAAGCAATAGCCAGGTCTTTCGGGAATAAAAAAACAGCCACAATGCCGGCAGATACAAAAGACCGTAGACCGCGGCAAGGCACAGCGCCGAAGCGACAAAAAGCAGGAAGCCGGATAAGACCAAGGCGGATTTTTCCCGTCCGGCATCCCTTTTCCGAAAAAAGCTCTCCCAAAAGCCGATGATCATGCCGTATCCCCGCACAGGGTGAAATAAAAAGCGGGGATCTCCAAAAATCAAATCCAATATAAAGGCAAGCACCAAAATATGGATATGCCATTCCCGGATATGCATATCAGAAAATCCTCCCCATCAATACCAAGACCAGCAGGAGCAGCAGATTTGCGGTTTGTAAAAAATAACCGCACAAATCTCCCGTCAGCCCGCCGAAGACCTTCTTTGCCATGTACAAATGCCCGATGAAGCACAAAAAAGCGGCAAGAAGCAAGATCCAAGCCTTCCTGTCCATGTACAGCAGCAACAAAGAAGAAGCCAGGATAAAAGCAAGTAAAATAGCGACGGAAGCTCTGTCTTTTGCCGGTTTCCTAAAACTTTGGGCAAAGCCGCTGCCCCTTGCATTGGGCAGACAAAATAAAGATAAGGCGGAACAGCCCCGCAGCAAAACGGCACAAACGGCGTACAGATGCAGCTGCGCTTCCGTTTGTATTTCCGTCATCGCGCCGAAATACAGTACAAAATACAGCAAGCCCCCCATTAAGGCATAGGCGCCGATATGGCTGTCCTTTAAAATTTCCAGCTTTTTTTCCCTGCTTTGGTTAGAGCCCAGGGCATCACAGGTGTCCAGATAACCGTCCAGATGTATGCCTCCGGTATACACCAAAGAAAGCACACTTAAGAGCGCCGCGCGAAGGAAAATGCCCAGATCCCAAAAATGTGCCAGCCTCCATATCAGAATATATAAAAAAGCTTCCGGCAGCCCCACAAGCGGGAAAAAGGACAACACGTAGCGCATATTCTCCTCCCTCCACTTTGCATAGGGCAGGGGCAGAATACTGTACATATTAAAGCTTAACAAAAGCGACTGTAAAATTTCTTTCATAGACATCCTCTTCTTTGCCGGTGAACAATCGGCAGGGAAAACACCAGCTCCGTGACCTCCTCCGAAAACGCCGACAAGCGGCGGTGCAGGGTATCCATCAAATCCAGATACTTCCTCGTTTCTTCGGTGAAGCTCTTTTGCTCCTCCTCGGGATTTAAAAATACATCGTTGCCCACAATCACCAGCTTGGCGCAACGGGCGTCCAAATCCACTATCTCCTGCCACAATTTCTCTGCCATATCCGCATCGCCCGAAGCACTGCCCCCCGGCGTAAACTGATGATTTGCCACAAAATTTGCCATACATTCCAGAAGGACAAGGCTGTTTTTATCCGTCTGCACGGATTGCAGGCTGCCGTAGCACTCAAGGCTTACAAAACCCTTTCCCGCTCTCTGCCTCCTGTGTTTTTCCACCCGCTTTGCATCTTCCCTGCCATAAACCTGCATGGTCGCCACATAGATTTTACTGCATTGTCCCGCTCTTTCCTTCTCCAAAGAAAGAATCCGGTTTTCCGCAAACAAACTTTTTCCGCTTCCGCTGCCGCCAAATATATAAATCATATCTTCTCTTCTCTTTGATAGCTTTCCACCTGAATATCCGCAAAACTGGTATGAGCCTTGTACACGCTTCCCGCCATGTCCAGCAGAGGAAATAAAAGCGCCGTACCGGTTCCTTCGCCCAGGCAAAATCTTCCTTCCAGTACCGGCTGCATACCCAGCTCCTCCAGGATACAGCCCGCCGCCGGCTCCGCACTCCTGTGGGAAGCAATGATATAGTCCCTGCAGTGTTTTTGCAGGCGGCATGCCGCAAGTGCCGCCACATTGCCGATTAAGCCGTCCATCACGATGGGAATGCCGTAGAGAGCTGCCCCCAAAAAGGCGCCGGTTAAAGCCGCAATATCCAGGCCGCCGAAACAGCCCAAGGCTTCTATGCAGTCCTCCCCGGACAAGGCGTGCTTTTGCAGCGCCCTGTCCAGAACCTGCATTTTATGCTCCCACTGCCTGCGGGGAAGCCCTGCCCCCCGTCCCGTTACACTGTATATGTCCTTTTGCAGCAAAACAGCACTTAAGGCCGCACTGGTGCTGGTGTTTCCGATTCCCATTTCGCCGCTCCCCAGAAGATGAAAGCCCGCCTCCTTACATTCCCGAACCAGTTTCATGCCTACAGAAAGAGCGGCCAGCACTTCTTCCTCCGACATCGCCGCCTCTTTGCAAAAGTTTTTTGTACCGTAGGCCACCTTTTCTCTGCGCAACCCCGCCTGAAGACTGTCCGTCACCATGCCCACATCCACCGGAATCACCTCGGCGCCGGTGTAAGAGGCCAGTATATTGACGGTGGCTATGCCCTTGGCAAAATTTTCGCTGACAATTTTGGTAACCTCCTGTCCCGCTTGGGAAACTCCCTCTTCCACAATGCCGTTGTCCGCACAAAAAACCAAAATGGCTTTCTTCTCCAGGCAAATATCCTTTGTTTGTTGTACGGCAGCGATTTTCACCAAGATATTTTCCAGCTCTCCCAGTCCGTCCAGAGGCTTTCCGATGCTGTCCCAATGCTTTTTTGCCTCCATGGCATGGGCAGAGCTGGCAGGCTTGATTTTGGCCAGGCACTCCTCCAATGCTTGTCTTGTCAAACGCATCTCTTTCTTTCCTCCCGATAACGGCGGCAGGCTGCCGCAAAGCGCTCCGCCATTTTTTTATTGCTGCCCAGATACAAGTGGGGAAAACCGGCAAACATCGTCTTAGAGCCCCGCACGCAATCCCATGCCTTCGTTTTGTTGGCTTTTACGGCATGACAGGAGCTTCCCGGTTTTTCACTGTCCCAGTAATGAAATTCATGACTGCGGCAGCTTTCCCCTTTGGGCAAAAGTACAGTATCCTCTGCGGCAGTAAGCTCTATATAGCCGAAGCGCTGCAAGCGCTCTGTCCGGTAAGCATCAGCATCAAAAACAGCCGCCATGGCATAACTTTTATGATCCGTTCCCTCCATGCGACGGTGCAGATATAAAAATCCGCCGCACTCGGCAACCAAAGGCAAGCCTCCCTCTGCCGCCTCTTTTATCCGGCTGCGCATCTTCTCATTCTCCGAAAGCTGCCGTGCATACAATTCGGGATAACCTCCCGGCAGCCATAAGCCGTCGATGTCCTGTGGCAGATTTTCTTCTTCCAACGGGCTGAAAAACAAAATCTCCGCCCCCGCTTCCCGCAAAATCCGAAGATTTTCTTCATAGAAAAAACAAAATGCCGCATCCTTGGCAATTGCCAGACGAAACTGTGCAGACTCTACCGGCTTTACAGGCACAGGCGCCTTTGTTCCGCCCGCCTGAAAAAAGGATAAATCCACCCCTCGGGCAAGCTCCTTTGCCATAGCTGCGGCAAGGCTTTCCAGCTCCTCTTTCTGCGGCATATGCAGACCCAAATGCCTTTCGGGAATGTGAAAAAGCTCCCGCTCCTCCACATAACCCAGCAGGGGCAAACCGGTACTTTTTTCGATTTCCTCCTTATGCCGCAAATACCATTCTTTTTTGCAGCGATTCAGAATCAAGGCTCTGATGCGGCTGTCCCCTTTGTCCGCATAGCGCCTGACATAAGCGGCTATTTCTTCCGCATTCTGCGTATCCGCAATCAAGCAAACCTCCGCATGCAGGGCTTTTGCCACCGTATAGGCGCTTGCTCTGGGCTCCTGCCCGTAAATGCCGTCATAGTACCCCATTGCCGCCTCAATCACGCAAATCTGCGCATCCCCGGCATAGCGCGCAAATACCTCCCGCAGCAAAGCGCCGTCCTCCGACTCCAAAAAATACGGCTCCAGATTGATGCAGGCTCTGCCGCTTACCAGACTGTGATAGGCTGTGTCGATGTAGTCCGGACCCGTCTTGTAGCTTTGCACCGCCACGCCCTTTTCCTTCAAATACTGCAGCAAAGCAAAACACAGGCTTGTCTTTCCCGCCCCCGAATGCATTGCCGCCAGCATATATATATGTTCCACTTTTAGCCTCTTTCCGCAGCTCTGATTCTGCCGATGAAAACCGGATTTCCCCCCATCATCATGGTATAGTCCGCCACACATTTTTCATCGGCAAAGGAAAGCCAGGTAATGTCACAGCGATATCCCGCCTTTCTGTAAGCCTTCAACAAAGTATTGATTTCCCCGATGCTCTCCAGAGTAATGGCGCTCATCACTACCTTTGCTTCGGCATTTTTGGCGTAAATCTTATCCACAATTTTGCGGAGATTACCGCTGCTGCCGCCGATAAACACGTGGGTCGGCGGCTCCAACTCTCCGATAACGGCGCTCGCCTCCGCCTCCAGCACCTTAATATTGTCCAGGGAAAAACGAGCGGCATTCTGCCTAATCAAGTCACAGGCAAGAGCCTTTTGTTCGATGGCATAAACCCTGCCGAGATCCGCATATCTTGCCATTTCCACGCTACAGGAGCCGGTTCCCGCCCCCACATCGTAGCAGACTGCTTCTCGGCTTAACTCCAGCTTTGCCATGCACTGGGCACGTACCGCCGCTTTGGTCATGGGCACCGCATCCCGCAAAAATGCCGTATCCTCCATTCCGAAAAGCACTTCCTTGGGTCTTGCCGCTTCGTGAACAAACATCAGGCTACACAAGCGGGCAAAGCTTTCTCCCTGCAGTTCACGGGCTTTACCCCGCAGGTAACGCTCCTCGGGATAGCCCATATCCTGTCCGATGTAAACATCCACCTGCCCAAGCCCCTCCCGCACCAGCTTGTCCAGGATTATATCCACCTGCCCCTCGCCGGAGCTTAAGGCAAAGGTCTTTTTATGATAACGGATACTGTCGAAAAGAGCATGGAGATTATCCTCTCTGCCGTGTACGCTCACCAGATGCATGTCCGTATAATCAATACCGAATTTTGCCGCCATGTAGGAAAAACTGGAAATCCCCGGCAAAAGCCGGATACGGCTGTCCTTGGCAAAAAATCCCTGCTCTATCCCTTCCTCCAGCCTGCTTTTGAGCTTGACGGCGCCGGAATAAAAACCGCTGTCCCCGCTCATGCCCAGCAAAATCTTGTCCTCTTTTCCCGCAAAGCGATAAATCCAGTCTGCAATCTCCTTGGGCTTATAAGCAACCTGCTCCCTGCAAGGTGCAAGTCCCGCTTCCGCCCGCAGCTGCTGTACCGTCCGTACCAGACGGGCAGAACCGATGATGACATCTCTTGCTAAAATTTCCTGTCTGACTTCCACCGTCATGCAGGCAGGCGATCCGACGCCCATACCGGCGATACAGACATCTATCCTTACGGCTTCCCGCCTTTTCTCTTCCTCAACAATGTTCTTTCCGGCCTTTTCCTTTTGTAATGCGGCAAGAGCTTCTTCCAGAGAAATTCCCTGCTCTTCTTCCGGTCTTTTGATGATCAGCGCCTTGGCGCCAACCCTTTTGCAGGCCTCTATCTTTTCCGCAAATCCGCCGACATCCCCCGCTTCCTTGCTGACCAGATAACGGCAGTCATATTTTTTCAACTGGGCTGCATTATTGTCCACATCAAAAGGACCCTGCATGGCGATAATATTGGCAGAGGGAATCCCTGCCGCTTCGCAGGCTCCGACGCCGCTTACATTGGGCAAAACTCTGGGAAACAGACGTCCCCTGTCCAAAGAAGCATATTTATGCAAATCCTTGGAGCCCGTAGCCACCAAAATATTGCCCTCCGTTTCGGCCAGGTACGCCACCGCCGCCTCTATGCTTTCCAATTCTATAAAATCCGCCTGCCTATCCGCCGCCAGGCTTTTCCGCAGCACGCGCACATAATCCACCTGCATTTCTGTACAAACCCTGCGAATATTCGCCGAAACCGCTTCGGCATACGGGTGGGTCGCATCATACACCCGTCCGGCTTTACAGGAGCCAAACAGCGCCCGCATCGCCTCCGCGTCTTTGCGCCCTTCCTCCACACGAATGTGGCGAAAATCCCGCAGCAGCTCGCTTCCGTATTCCGTTGCCACGCAAACCAGAGCAGGAATTTTCTCCCTGTCGCAGTATTCCGCCAATATTCTTCCTTCGCTGGTTCCGCCGAAAATCACGATATTTTCCATATATCTTCACACTTTCTATATTTGATATCCCCTTGGCGTCACCAGCTTGTTCCCGATTCTTCCGGTTTGGGCATTTCCGATAAACACCGTGGAAAACATATCCGTTTCCGCCTCTTTTAATTCCGCCAAAGAAAGCAGTTCACACCGCTCTCCTTCCCTGCCGATATTCCGCACAATACCACAGGGGGTGGAGGGCGATTTATGCCGCAACATCAGGCTGCAGGCCTTTTCCAGATAATCCTTGCGTTTCATACTGGAAGGATTATATAAAACGATGACAAAATCCGCTTCGCTTGCCAGAAGCAGTCTTTTTTCTATGCTTTCCCAGGGCGTAAGCAAATCGCTTAAGCTGATTAAGGCAAAATCATGCATTAAGGGTGCTCCCAGCAAAGCCGCTCCGGACAGAGCCGCCGTCACCCCCGCTACAACCTGTACATCAATATCCGGAAATTCTTCCCCGATTTCCAGCATAAGCCCCGACATTCCGTAAACACCGGCATCACCGGAGCAAACCATGGCAACCTTATGCCCTTCTCTTGCTTTTGCAAATGCCAGACGGCAGCGTTCCACCTCCTGTCGCATGGGCGTACTCAAAAACTGCTTTTCGCCGAAATGCTCCCGTATCAGATCCACATACACCGTATAACCCACAATCCAATCACAGCTTTCTAAAACCGCCTTTGCCTCCATGGTCATCCTGTCAAACGCCCCCGGCCCCAAGCCTACTACATATATTGTATTCATGTTCACCTAATCCTTCACAATCAGCAGAGAAAAATATCCGGCATTTTCCGGAATATCCTCTGCCCTTCGATATATTTTTTCATTCTCCATGCCGCAGTTTTCCACCATCAGCACAGATTTGCCCGCCGCCAGCAAAGCCGCTTTGGCTTCGCCTATGGTCTTGCCGGACTTCATCAAAACCTTGGTTCCCGAAAAATGCAGCGCCTCTTCCACGCCGTAGCTTGCCGGAATAATATGCAGGCTCTCCTCGCCGGAAGCCAAATCAATACCCAGACGTGCCGCCGCTGCACAAAAGGAATTGACCCCCGCTATCATCTCCGTTTCATAACCCCTTTCCCGCAACAGGGCATGCAGGTAATAATAGGTCGAATACAAAGCCGCATCCCCCAAAACCAAAAATCCTACATTCTTCCCCGCCTGCAAAAGCTTCTCCAGCTTATCCGCCCCCTCTTTATGGGCTTTTTGCAAAAGCTCCTCCTCTTTGGTCATGGGCATATACACAGCGCATTTTTCTTTTTCGACAATATCCGCACAGGCTCCTGCGGCAATGCGGTACGCCACACTGTCTTCCACTTTTTTACCGGCTGCCGCAATCACGTCCATCTTTTGCATACAGCGCAGAGCTTTCAAGGTAAGCAGCTCCGGATCCCCCGGCCCCACACTGATACCATATAATTTCGCCATTTGATCAACCTTTTCCTTTTCTGATAATTTCCTCCACTTCGCCTGCCCGTCCCAATTCTCCCTCCTCCAGATTGAAGCTGAGAACGCCTATTTTCATCGGAAACGGCGCAGGTGCAGACTCCTCTCCATGCTTTTTTCGCAGTTTATCGCAGATCTGCAACGCCTTATCCCGCCTTTGCAAAGCATAGCGGTACATGGCCTCACAGAGGCTTTGCATAACCGGCTGTAAAACGCCCTTTTCTTTCAGCAGAGCAAGACAGGCATCCGTTGTGTTGGCCTGCAGTATCTGTCTTGCCAGAAAGAGGATTTCCTCCGCAGACAGAGCCGTATCCTCTACCTTCAGCAAATGGGCGGCAATCAGCTCACATCTTGCATCCGCATCATTGCTGTGGGTATTCATAATTCCGCCCGCCAGCTTGACAAGCTTGCCGATATGCCCAATCAGCAAAAGGCCCCGACAGCCCGCCGCCAATGCCGCATCGATTGCCTCTCCGATAAAATTACTAAATTCCGCCACATTCTTTTTTTCAAATCCTAAGATGCCGGCGGCATAGTCCATGCCGTAATTTCCGGGGGCTGCCACGATATACGGATTTTGTGCCGCCTTTGCCTGCATATCCAAGCGCAGGGTATCGATCAGCGCCTGCCTGCTCATGGGCAGCACCAGACCGCTTGTCCCCAGAATGGAAATCCCCCCCATAATCCCCAGCTTAGGATTAAAGGTTTTTTTTGCCAATTCTCTGCCAAGAGGCACTGATATTTCCACTAGCACGTCCAGTGAACTTCCCGCTTCCTGCAAAACCTCCCGCAGATGCGTGCGTATCATTTGCCGGGGTACGGAATTGATTGCCGCCTCCCCGATTTTTCTGTCCAGTCCCTTTTTCTCTACCTTGCCTACGCCTTCGCCGCCGCAAATCCAAACCGCATTTTCTTCCTCTGCCCGCAAGTTTCTGTCCAGAGCCGCCTCCAACAGGCGGGAATCTCTGTCCTTACAGCGCAAAAGCAAATCCTTTTCCAGCAAAAGCAGCTTTGCATAAATATCTATTCCGTCCGTAACGTCCGGATCGTCGCCGGCATACTTTTGTATCCCCAGGCGCAGTGCCTGCAAAGTATGCCCCTCCCATATTTCTTCGGATATTTCCCGCTCTCTGACCTCCAAATCCAGGAATACGCCTGCCGGCGTAAACACCCGCACCAAATCTATTTCTCTGCCTAGGGCCGCATATAAAGCCGCCTTCGCCGCCGCACAGGCACAACTGCCGGTGGTATAACCCGCATGCATTCCCCAGTCAAGCCCTGCATTAAACTCTTCCAAGCTTTTATACATGCCGCAGCTCCTTACATCTCTATGCCGAGTCGTGCGGGAATCCCTTCGGTATAGGGATGTTTACGGGCTTTGATGTCGCTGATGTAATCGCACAAAAGCGCAATTTCTTCCGGAACATCCCTGCCGCTTAAGACAATTTCCACCCTTCCCGCCTGCTCCCGCAAAAAGGCGAGAGCTTTATCCTTGGGTATCATATCGTAATTGTATGCCGCCATAAACTCATCCATGATCAGCATCTGATAAGACCCGCTCCGTATTTTCTCCATAATATCCTCCAGATATGTCCCGTAATAGGCTTTTGCCTGCGCCAGTTCTTCCGGGGACATAAACTTGATAAAGCCGAAGGAGCGACAGGCCGGAAAACACTCTATTCCTTCGATTTTCTGTAAAAGCTTCAATTCGGAGGAAGTTCCGTCCTTTAAAAATTGTGTATACAAAACCGAAAATCCTGCTCCCGCCGCCCGCAACGCCAAACCGAGCGCCGCCGTCGTTTTTCCTTTTCCATCTCCCGTATATGCATGGGTCAAAGCTTCCATTTCAGCCTCCTGTTCCAAGTTCCGATATTGCCTATAAATTTCCTGCAAATGGCTGGATAATTTAATCTATAAGTGCTATTATAAAACACATCATATATCTTGTCAGCATAAAACGAGTAAGAGGTTTATTATGAGTATAAAAGGCAAAACCAGTGTGGATACGACACAAGGCTCCATCGGCAAACAAATCCTGCTCTTTTTCTTTCCCATTCTGTTCGGCTCCGTATTTCAGCAGCTGTATAATACGGCAGATGCCGTTATTGTGGGCAATTTCGTCGGAAAGGAAGCCCTTGCCGCCGTCGGTGGCAGTACCGGCACGATCATCAATCTTTTTGTGGGCTTTTTCGTCGGCATAGCTTCCGGCTTTTCCATCATCATCAGCCAGCATTTCGGTGCCAAGCACAACCGGGACATCAGAGAATGCGTGCATACTGCCGTCGCTTTTTCCTTCCTTTCCGGTTTGTTCATCAGTGTGCTTGGCTATTTCGGTACGAATATATTTCTCCGCTATCTGAAGGTACCGGAGGATATTTTCCCCATGGCAAGCACCTATTTACGTATTATTTTTCTGGGAATGTGCTTTAATCTGGTCTACAATATGGGGGCTTCCATCCTCCGCTCCATCGGCGATTCCAAAACTCCTCTGGTGTTTTTGATCATCAGCTGCTTTGTCAATATTGTACTGGACTTGCTTTTTGTGCTGTACTTTAAGATGGGGGTTATGGGCGCCGCTCTGGCCACTATCGCCAGCCAGGCTCTCAGCGCCCTTTTGGTTCTGCACAAGCTTTCCTCCAGCGAAGATATTTACAAGCTGCATATCCGGCAAATCCGGATTTATCCTTACCAACTTAAAAAAATGTTCAGTCTGGGGATTGCCGCAGGGCTGCAGTCCATTATGTACACCAGCGCCAATATTGTTATCCAGTCCTCCGTCAATCAGTTGGGCGTGGATTCCATCGCCGCCTACTCCGCTTTTTCCAAAATGGATCCGCTGTACTGGATGAGTATGCAAGCCCTCAGCATTTCCATTACCACGGTGGCAGGGCAAAACTACGGCGCCAACAACAAACTGCGTGTGCAAAAAACCTTCTACATCGCTCTTTTGATGGGAATTTTGATTACGGGAATCGCCGGCCTCAGCTTTTTTACCTTCGGCCGCCCTCTACTTTCTCTGTTTAATCGCGATGAAAGCGTGATTGCCGTCGGCCTGCGGGTTATCGGGATTATGGCTCTCAGCTATCCCTTGTATATTATTTTGGATGTGTATTCCAGTATCCTGCGCTCCACAGGCGATGTATGGATCCCTATGTTTATGCTGGCTTTCGGCATTTGGAGCGTGCGCATTACGTGGATTTTTCTGATGTTTCCGCGGGATATGCGGATTGAAACCATTATCTATGCCTATCCTTTATCCTGGGCCTGTACCAGCATCCTGTTTTTGGTGTATATGCATTTTTTCAGTCCTTTTTGGAAATGGGTGCGGGGAAAAACGTAAAAAGGAGAAAATTTATCGCCGACTGCATTGCTGCGGTCGGCGATATCGGGTTTTTATATTCTTCAAAAATCAATCTTGCCAATATTCTACTATTTCTAAATATTCAGGCATTCTACTTACTCCAGCTCTTTTTTATTTTTTCTATTATCACGCCGGACTCCAGAGATAAATTACCTTTCTCATCAAGAAGAGGTGTATCTAAAATAGATTTGATTGCGCCTGCCATTGACATTGCCTTCGCTATTACTCTCTTTTCCTCATCTGAAAAATTCCGAAAATCCGTCCCCTTATTCGCAATGATTAGCGCCATCTCATAAATAAGAGGCTCAAATACAGAGTTCAGTGACAACAAAAATCTGCTGAACATTGCTGCTCTTTTCCTTATCCCAATGCACAATACCGATGCTACATCCATCTCTTCTCTGAATGTTTTCGCTTTTGCTAAATTAGAATAAGCTTCATCACGATTAGCAGAGGCTTTTGCCCCTGCAACACACCCCAGTATAGCCAAAGCCGGACCCGCTACCAAACCTCCAAGCACAGCGGCACCCCCTGCCATCCCCAAGCCTCCTGCTGCCAAAGAACCGCCACCAAAAAATGCAAGAGTCGCATTAGTTGCCGCTGCGCCACTTAATGATGCGATTGCTGTACCAGTTGATGCCGTTGCCAATGCACCCGCCGCACTGTATGCACCGAATGCCGTGACTGCACCCGCCATTGCTCCAGAAGCCATACCGCTTGCCAGCGATGTTGCCACGGATTGCAAAGATTTCAGTTCATTGAAACCAACTTTATCCAATACAAGCTTCTGCAACTCATTTAAGCCTGAGGAATCCGTAAAATCCACATTATTTAGCTTCTCAAATTCTGCAACAAAAGGCTTTATGCTCTGATCAAGAATACGAATTTTCCTCCTGCCCAAATTTTCAATTGCCGCCCCGCAATTCTTACGGCATTCGTTTATTTTGTCACTTGCTTTCTCCACAATTCTGTTTGCCCGCTCGTTCGTTTCGTTGGCATCTTTCTGATCTATTCCTGCCTTAACTGTCTTTCCGGCTCCAATTGCTCCGGTGACTGCGGCAATTCCTATAAATACCAATGGTATCGGCATAATCTAATCCCCCTTATAACGTATATTCTCTAATGGTTAATTTCACATCATTCAGCAAATGCTGCATTTCAAAGTCTACTTCTTCCTCTCGTTTTTCCCTCTCCTGCCCTTTGCCAAATTTAGTTAATACCCATTCCTTATATGTTTCCATACTCAGCAAGGTATCCGCCGTATCTTTAAATTCCTGGTAAAGCTCAGGTTTAATATCCCAGCAATTTAACAAATATTCTATTATCTCTTTTTCCTCTTCCGAGTAAGTGGCATCGGCATAGCCTAAATTAACCAAATTCCAAATGATATGTGGCGAAGGATGCAGTTTTTTATTAGCACCAAACACAAACCGATTTAATAAGAGCTTATCTCGATCTCCTTCCCTAGGGTTTTTCTCTTCACAAAGCTTTTCTTTTATAATATCCAAAACTGCTTTAGCTTGCCCTTCAATCAATTCTTGGCATTCTTTTACCAACTCCTCTTTATCCTCGTCAGTAATCTTCAATTCTTTACAAATAGAGTCAAAAAGCTTCTTCTCCCCATAAGATATTGCTCCATCAGACAGCATATACAGATAGTATAATTTTGCTTCTGCATATTTTCCTGTATACATCGTTTTCCTCCTTTATAATTTAAATGTACTTTTGGCAAGCATCTTGGCATTAAACTCTTCCATGCAGGAAAACTCTGCCTTTCCACCAAAGTTTTCCGTAATTGCATTTGTGCTTTCAATAAACCAGTCCACATCCCCAAGTTCCAGCGCATTCTTTATTCCAGAAAAAGATTCCCTAAAAACATTCATGGAATTTACTAAGTATTCATTAACAAGACTCTCCACCTCCAGCCTATATGCACGTATCATACGAATATGTTCTTCACAAACCCGCTCAATCTCCACTCTCTGTTCATGCGCAAGCTTTGCCTCTTTTAAAGATTGTGTCAATATTCCATAAGTGGCGGAAGACAAAGCATACCCCAACATTCCTCCTATCATTCCCCCGATTATCGGAATCGGAATAGCCATCTGCCCTACAACCGTAAACATTGCTGCAGCTACTGACCCGCTTCCTTGTTCTCCAAGGGACTCCAAACATTCCACGCCGTCAATTTCTCCCTTAAAATAACGATTTAAAGTCTGCCCTGCGCTGATAGTAAAAGATACTATTGCTCCTGCTACATTCGTCTTAGATAACCCCCGTATATTGGCAGATTTTGCATTTTGCATACAACCCTTCAAGGTCGCTCCCGCAAATCCGCTTGCATATCCGCTTGCTGCAGTTTTTGTCGTATCCTGTGCCACATTAAGCAACGCCTCCTCCGATTCTATTTCCCCTTTGCACCACGCCACAACATTTTTCACCACAGATATACTCCCACTTATCAGCGCAGAAGTTTGAGCAGCTTGTATTCCTGCCTGATGTGAGATCTTTGCCACATCAAGTGCTGTTGACAATTCAGGATGTAGACGTGCAAATACCGCTTCTTTACTGGAAACAGAACTTTTCCTCAAATTTTTTTTTATTTTTTTTAATTTAGAAATCTTATCCTGTAATTTTTTAACCAGCTCGTCATTTCCTGCTTTTTTTTGATTCTTTAGTTGAGATGTCAGATTGTCAATTTTTGCATCTGCCTCCTGCATCATCTTTTCATATTGATCAGAAGGAACATCAATTTTTACATTTTTGTCTAAATATTTTTCAAATTTTTTAGACTGTAACTTTTCCAAAGCTCTAGCCACATCTCCAGAGCCACTAGGGTCTTTTTCAGATGCCCCGAGAAATTTCATCTGTGCTCCCGAGCCATCCACAATATTCCCTTTCGCATCTACTTTTACCGTGTCATACAAAGGGTCGTTTACTCTCCCTATATCATCCGTTCTCACTTTTCTATGCTGCTTCCCTTGTATAATGGAGTCCGCATTTAATCGTGCAACATCTTTTACTTCAGCAGAAAATCCGGCTTGCTGTCGCACATTCTGAAATTTATGATCCGGGTTAACCTTTCCCTGGGATATTTGTTTTAGACCTTTACTACAAAGTTTTCCCGCCTCATTATCCACACCTGAATACGCTACATAATGTTGTTTTGCCGCAGCCCCATACCTTTGAATGATTTCATATCCGGCAGAAGAACTCCCTACATTTAA
>JBGZHY010000040.1:0-28128 GCA_041848045.1 Lachnospiraceae bacterium | reverse complement strand
TTGCCGAATATATTTTTGTAAATTGCTTGGAAAAATGAATACCTGCAGGCTGTGTCCCCCGCAAAATCCAGATAAAAAGCAAAAGTGAGCACAACATCCCTGCCGCCAGCATGCCAAGCCACAGGGAAAGGCGTGATTTTCTCCTTTTACCGCCGGACACTCTTTTCCTCTTGTAACTGCGTGTCTTATCTTCTGTATGCATCTCTAAATTCAAAATCTCCGTGCTCCATCGCCTTAATCAAAAGCTCTGCACTGGCAAGATTGGTAGCCAGCGGAATATTATGAATATCGCAAAGCTTTACAACGTTGTTCACATCCGGTTCATGAGATTTGGATGTCAAAGGATCTCTTAAAAAAATCAATAAGTCTATATCGTTGTTTTCAATCTGTGCTCCCAGCTGCTGCTCTCCGCCTAAATGACCTGCCAAATATTTATGTATACTTAAGTTGGTTACTTCCTCCACCAATCGTCCTGTCGTCCCGGTTGCATAAAGACTGTGTTTGGCAAGAATGCCTCTGTACGCAATGCAGAAATTCTGCATCAGTTTCTTTTTTGCGTCATGTGCAATTAAACCTATGTTCATATATCCTCCTTAATTCATCCGCTCTTTGAGCAGACCTACATTTAGTACCAAGCCCAAGCCAACATACATACTCATCAACGAACTTACACCATAGCTTAAAAACGGTAAAGGCAGACCTGTATTGGGAAAAATCCCTGTTGCCACTGAAATATTGGTAAAACTTTGAAATGCGATTAAACTTGCAACGCCGATACAGATGAGTTTTCCCTGTGTCGTCGCCGCCTTCCCTGCCATCAGTAAAATCTCGACGACAAGAAATACGATTACGGCAATGGTCAGTCCCGAGCCGATAAACCCCAACTCTTCCCCGACTACCGCAAAAATAAAATCTGTCTGGTCCTGGGACAGGAAATTTCCGTTCTTCACCGAGGCGACCGTCGTATTGTTCAATCCCTTTCCGTACAACTGTCCGGAGCCGATTGCCATAACGGAATTGGCCTGCTGCATACTCAAATCCGCATATTTTTCCGGATTTATCCAAGCCAAAATACGATTTGCCTGATAGCCTCTTAAAAAGGGAACCTTCCCCAATAACACCAGCCATATAAAAATCCCCGACAGCGGCAGAAGAACAGCCGCCGCCAGACCGATCCACCTGTAGCTGATGCCTGCCACAAAAAGCATACACAGCGTAACCACTGCAAGAACAACGGTGGTGGAAAGATCAGGCTCCAGCAAAATCAAAACGCAGATCACAGAAACCGAAACAACAAAAATTCCTATGGTCAGAATATTATTTACCGCATCCTGATATTTAGCCAGAAACCAGGCGTAAAAAATGATGACACCGATTTTTACAAATTCCGAAGGCTGTATCGTTCCGATAAAGGGCAGGCGAATCCATCTGGTTGCTCCCGAGCCCTCCGGTCTGTAACCGAAAAAAAGTACCAATAACAGAATACCAATACAGACAGCATATATCAAAGGCGACAGTTTCACAATTTTATCATAGGGAATCAAAGAAAAGACCAACATGACAAATGTACTGACTGCAATACCGAGTATCTGCCTGTTTACCACATAAGTATCATTTGTTGCACTTTTTATAATCAGAACCCCTAAGATACTTAGTGATAATGCATAAAATATTATCCTGAAATTGTAGTTTTTTATCTTATATGTATCAAACATCTCTCTCCTCAAATTCTACAACAAAACACAAAAAAATGCTAGTACTAATCGCCGATTTTCACAGTAGTTACATCCAATGCGGAGCTGTTCATAATGATGTCCAGATTGGTATAGCCGAAGTACAGTTTGTAAATATTCTTCGCCGCCGTTGCGGCATTGGACGAGGAATAACCGTACGGAATATTGACCGTCACCGCTATTTCCGGATTGCTGTATGGCGCAAAGGAAAGGAAATAAGCATGGTTTGCCCTGTTTTTGGACTCCTGCGCCGTACCGGTTTTTCCCGCAATTTCCACCTGCAGATCCTTAAAAATATTGCTGGCGGAGCCGTCCCGAATCACACGGAACATACCCTCCCGCACACTGTTCCAGGTAGAATCCGCAAGCTCCACCTTGGACGCTGCGACAGGGGTGAAATCCTGCACCAGATTACCGTCCTTATCCACCAACTTATCCAGAATGCTGAGATTGAAAATTGTTCCCTTATTGGCAAGGGCGGACACATATCTGGACAGCTGTACATTTGCATAGGAGTTGCTGCCCTGTCCGATGGATGACTGCTCCGGCGCCCTGTCCGTAATCATCGGATCATTTTCCGCGATTTCCACGCCGGATTTTGTATCCAAGCCGAACATCTTGGCATACTTTGCCAGCCTCTCCAAACCGTAGGAAGGACTGTATTCCCCGTTTTCCTTTAAGGACAGACGATGCCCGATTTCCGCAAAATAATAGTTGCAGGAATTTTGAATGGAATCCCGCACGTCCAAAGGACCGTGAAAAGCAGGATAGGTCCAGCATTTAATGGTCGGAAAGATAAGATCGTATTCTCCCGTACAGTCTATTTTTTCATACTGGTCCACAACCCCCTCCTCCAATCCCGCGATTGCCGCAATCGGCTTAAAGGTGGAGCCGGGAGCCTTTCTCGTCTGGGTAGCGTTGTTATATAAAGGCAGGGACTGATCCTGCAGCAGGCGGTTATAATACGCCGCATCCATGGTGTTGCTTAGACGGTTGTTGTCATAACCCGGATAGGATACCAACGCCAGAACCTCTCCCGTATTAACGTTCGTGATAACCGCTGAAGCCGTACTCGGCTCCAAGGCAAGCTGTGCCGGCGTAATCTCCAGATTGGAGATTTTCTCAATCAAAAAACTGAAAGCATACGTTTCTCCGCCGGAATATAAGAGCTGATAACTGTTGTCATCATACTTCAATACCTTTTGTTCATAAAGACTGATGCAAAGCTCCCTGCCCGTCACCACGCCGTTTTTAACCAGATACTTATATAAAAGCTTTTCAAAGCCGGAATCCGTAGCCAGCATTTCGGCAATATACTCAAGCAAACTGCTGTAAATATCATCCGCCGCCAAATACTTATTGTCCACATTCAGTTTACTGCTGTCAATCCAGTTATTGGCGCTTAAATATTGCAGATAAGCCCTAAGGCTGATGGTATCCGCCTTCCATGCACCGTACTCCGGGGAAGTGGTATCCACCATGTCTTTCATAATGACGCCATGCTCGTCCGAAGACAAGGCGTTGTATACATATACCAAAAAAGCATTGGTATCTTCCGGCAAATCCTTCATCTGAGCAGCGGCAGGATTTTCCAGTTCTGCCCGGATGCGCTCCATACTGCGCTCATAATAGGCATAATACTTGTTATAAATTTCTTTTTCTATGCTGCTGGCACTTTCCTTTTTAAAATTTTCCACAGACAGCACATTGTTGCTGATGAGCTGATAATAGGCGTCCTTAACCGGAATACGCCGATCGGTAGCGTTGGTCTTGTCGGTATTGGGATTATCCTCATTGACAATCTTCATGGACAAAATACCCGCCAGCTGCTGCTCCAGGAGGTTATAGGTACCGATTTGCAAAGTCCTGTCTACGGTCAGGTAAACATCCTTTCCGGGAACGGGTTCCACCTCTTCCTTAATCTCCAAAATATGTCCCACATTGTCCACATTGATGAGCTGATGTCCCTTTTTCCCTTGTAGCTCGATATCCATATATTCTTCTATTCCGATACGTCCCACAATGTCGTTTTCCGTATAATCCGGATTCTTCGCCTGCAGCTCCTCCAGCTGGCTTTCCTGGATTTTCCCCGTATAACCTATGATGGAGGAAAAATAAATGCTGTCGTTATACACCCGCAGACTTTCTTCTTCAATATTGACCCCCAAAAGCACCGCTGCATTTTCCAGCAAAGCGGCCTTGGTTTCCTCCTTGATGTCGGAGGATACCTTGGTGGCGTCATATTTGTGGTAAGCCGTAAAGCCCATGGTGTAGCGGATATTGATGATGTCCAGTTTTTCCTTGGCGCTTAAGGTGACAGGCTTTCCCTCCCTGTCATACACCTCCTGCAGTTTATAATCCTTAAACTTTTTTTCCACCAGCTCGGCAGCGGTGATGTCACTGGGGTATTTGCCCTCCTTATCATCCAGATCTTCCACGGATTTTAAACCGTAGAGATTTCGCAAAAAGCGCTTTTTTGCAGCTTCGGAGGAGGAGGTATAATAATAATTTCCGTTTTCGTCCAAAGCCACCTCGAAATCGCCGATGACCTTTTCCTCATGCTCATGCAAAATCTTAACCAAACGATAAATCATGGAGTTTCTGTCCTGGTACCTTTTGTAATCGCCGTTGTCCCGCAACGTTACGGCATAAGCCAGTTTGTTGTAAGCCAAAAGTTCTCCATTTCTGTCGTAAATATTCCCTCTGGTTGCCGGCAAACTCAGCTTCTTTTCCGTTTTCTGCACATAGTTGTTCTGGTAGTATTCGCCTCTTAAAATCTGCAGCTTAAACAGACGGGAATACAAAGCCAATACCAGAAGTCCGTACAGACAGCCCAAAATAAAGATTCTCGAAGAAAAAAACTTGTTTTTCAGCTCTATCAATACCTGACGCAAATCATTCAGCACTTTCTCTACCTCTCTTGATATCCATGTCTTCCAAGCTGCGGTTATACTGCAGCAAAAGCCTATACAGCAATAAGGTAAACAGCAGGGTAATAATCACCTCCGGCAGTATCATCTGCCGAATATACGCCCACAAATCGAATTTTTCCCTAGTGAAAAAACGCGACAAATAAATATATATGTTGTATGCAAACTCATTCAGCGCGCACATAATCAGCGGAAGAAAAATAAAATCCTCATAAAAATATCGGGATAAGGAACCGTTGATGTATCCCATCAGAACGAAAAAAAGAGTAAAATACCCCAAAGGCAGGGAATAGAATAAGTCCATTAAAAGCCCCGCCACCACACCGTACAGCATTCCCTCTCCGGTACCGTAAATAAAACTGAAGGTAAAAACCATAATGATCATAAAATTGGGAGCTGCCGACAAAAAGGGGATAAAAGGGAAAACACTGATTTGTATGACAAAGGCAAGAATCAGCATGGCAATATTGGCTATTTTCCTTCTCATTCTTACTCTCCCGTTTCCTTCATTGTCGTGATAACCAGCACTTCCTGCAGCGTATCGAAGCTTGCGACCGGAGTCAGGTATCCGGACTTTGTCAGTCTGGAATTGTCTACCGTAACATCCTTGGCATACCCGATGAGCAGACCCGGCAAAAATTTCGTACTGATATTGCTGGTAACGATTTTGTCACCGTCTTTGACATCCGCATTGATGTCGATATCGCTCAGCTTCAAAATACCCTGTTCATACAACAGCAAGTCCCCCGCCACAATACAGTTATTTCCCGAACGCATGGACATGGCACTGACTCTGGACACATCGTCGATGATGCTCCTGACCGTGGAATAATTGCTGCCCACATCACTGACAATACCCACCAGACCGCCGTCTGCAATCACATTCATATCTACCTTGATGCCGTCGTTGCTGCCCTTATCAATGCGAAACACCTTGAACCAGCGGCCGGAATCCTTTGCAATGACTCTGGCACCGATTTTTTCATAGTCCCCGTATTCCATATCCAGCTGATATAAACTGCGCAGCCTTTGCAGCTCGAAGTTCTCCTCTTCCAGTCTGGTGTTTTCCAAACTCAGCTCATCCAACATTCTTTTGAGCGCTTTATTCTCCTCGTATGCCTGCTTCAGGGTATTCCTTTCTTCAATGGAATTATAAAAAGCCTTACCCGCGACATTGACACCGTTTTGCAGGGGCATCAAAATCAGACCTACGCCGGAGCGCAAGGGGGCAATCCACTCATGCTTTAATCCTGTTATCACAATCAAAATCATACAAATCGCCGTGATGGCAATCAATATGTTTCTATCTTTTTTCGCATCCATTATAGGGCTCCTTGCTCTCGAAAACTGTAATATTGATTATCTCCTATGATGACATGATCATTCAGGCGGATACCCACCAGATCACAGGCCTTTTTCAAGCCCTCGGTTACCGTAAAATCTTCCTTGCTGGGCAGGGGATTTCCGCTGGGATGATTGTGTACAAGCACCACATTAACCGCACCGTGCCGAAGCGCCTCCGCCAGTACCTCTCTGATGGAAATGATGGAGGCGTTCACCGTTCCCCTGCTTAACAGGATATCGGAAAGCAGACCCTGTCTGGTATCCAAAAGAGCCAAACGCAGTTCCTCCCGGTGGAGGCTGCGCATCTCCTGCATATAATAGTCCGCAACCGCCTGCGGGCTGTCAAAGCAATCCGCTCCGCCCTTGCTGCTTTTCCATAACCTTTTTGCCAGCTCCACAAGGCATAAAATCTGTATGGCCTTGACCCTACCGATCCCTTTGATTTCCAGAAGCTCGTGGTAATGCAAATCCATCAGTCTGTGCAGCCGATTTTCTCCGCCGCCTTTTAAAACGATCTGCGCCAGGTTAAGCACGGAGCAATCCCTCGTCCCCGTCCGCAAAAGCACAGCCAAAAGCTCCGTATCCGTCAAGGCCTGACAGCCGTACGCCATACATCTTTCATAGGGTAGATTTTCTTTATTTTCTGTTTCTTTGATCATCATGCAAACCTTTCCGCAACTCTCCAAGTCGGGTTCAGATGATTCCTTTATCTTTCATTTTTTGTAATGCCAATAAAATACCGAATTTGGCATGATAGAAGGTCAGTCCACCTTGGAAAAACACGGTGTAAGGCTCTTTCATCGGCGCGTCCGCACTCAGCTCGATGGAAGAGCCGGATACAAAAGCACCCGCCGCCATAATCACCGGACTGTCGTAGCCGGGCATCGCCCAAGGCTCCGGAACCACATAGCTGTCCACCGGAGCCGCCGCCTGTATTCCCTCGCAAAACGCCAAAACCGCCTCTGCACTGCCAAAGGTGATGGCCTGTATAATATCATGCCGACTTTGCCTGCCCTTGGGCAGACAGTCGTAAGAAAAACGCTCATATATATTTGCTGCAAAGATGGCGCCCTTTAGAGCGGACGCCACCACCGTCGGCGACAGAAAAAGTCCCTGTGCCATGCTTTGGCTCAGTCCCAAAGTGGCGCCTACTTCTTTCCCCAGTCCCGGTGCCGTCAGGCGATAGGCGGCATTTTCAATGCAAGCCTTTTTCCCCACAATATAGCCGCCTATGGGAGCAAGACCGCCTCCCGGATTCTTGATCAGCGAACCGACAATCATATCCGCACCGACCTCCAGCGGCTCACGCTCCTCCACAAATTCACCGTAACAGTTGTCCACCATGATGATCACATCTTCCTTACAGCTTCGGATAAAATGAATCAGTTCTCCGATTGCCGCAACCGAAAGACTTGGTCTGTTGGCATAACCTTTTGAGCGCTGTATGCTGACAAGCTTGGTTTTATCGTTGATATTGGCGCGAATCGCCGCAAAGTCGAAAGAGCCGTCCGCCTGTAAATCCGCCTGCCTGTATCTGACACCGTACTCTGCCAGCGAGCCCTTGGATGGACGTATACCGATGACCTCCTCCAGAGTATCGTAGGGCTTTCCCACCGGCGACATCATCTCGTCCCCCGGACGTAAATGGGAAGACAGCGCCACATGCAAGGCATGGGTTCCGCTTACCAGCTGCGGACGAACCAAGGCATCCTCTCCCTTAAAAACATCGGCATAAATCGCCTCCAGAGTATCTCTTCCCAAATCATTATATCCATAGCCGCTGCTTGCCGCAAAATGGATATCACTCAATCGATTCTTCTGCATGGCGGCAAGCACCTTCATCTGGTTGTACTCGCTGATGTCGTCAATGGCGCGAAAACGCCCCGCAAGCTCCTGCAAAACATCCTGTCCCAGTTCATAAACTTCTCTGCTGATTCCTCGGCTCTCATATATCTGATAAAGCTCCATATTTCTCTCGCCATCCTTGATATTCTTCAAGCCCCTCGGCATATTTTTCTCCTACAAAACAGAATTATATACTATTCCGGGGCTCTTTTTGTGTTTATTTTATTAAATATTCCTAAAATTTATATAAGAAAGCATATGGGAAAGCAGGGCCTCTCCAGTAACAAAATCATCCCTGTCTATCCAAATGCAGTCCTTTTCTCTTTTAAACCAGGTCAACTGACGCTTGGCAAAATGACGCGTATTCTGCTTAATTCGCTCTTTTGCCGCCTCCAAGGTGATTTCTCCCCGCATACAGGCAAACAATTCCTTGTATCCTATACCCTGCATGGAAACCATTCCTTCATGACAACCGCTTTGCACCAGTCCCAAAAACTCCTCCATCAGTCCCGCGTCAAACATCCGCTCCACGCGTCTGTCAATACCCGCATACAGCTTCTGCCTGTCCATGTGAAGCACAAAATAGCGGTGCGCATATGCAGCCTCTTTCCGCCTTTGCTTTGCATTGTGCTCGGAGATTGCTCCCGCATTGAGCAGATTGTACTCAATGGCACGCACAAGCCTTTTTTTGTTGTTTTTGTGAATCTGTTCCGCCGCGGCTCTATCCAAAAGCCGCAGCTTTTCCAGCATGGCATCGGCTCCCAGATCGTCATATTCCGCTTCCAAGGCTTTGCGCAGCGCCTCTTTTTCTTCCTCGTTTTCCGCCGAAAAGTCAATATCGTATAAGACCGCCTGAATATAAAAGCCGGTTCCTCCCGCCAAAATCGGGGTTTTCCCCCGGGCATGAATATCCTTTATCGCCTCCTGTGCCTTTTCTTTAAAAAGCGTAATATTGAAAGCTTCCCATGGTTCCAGAATATTTAAAAGATGGTGGGGAATCCCCTGCATTTCCACTTGGCTGATTTTTGCCGTGCCGATGTCCATACCCCTGTATACCTGCATGGAGTCGGCGCTGATGATCTCCCCGTCTATTTCCTTTGCCAAAGCCAGGGAAATATCCGTTTTCCCTACGGCGGTAGGACCTGCAATAACAATCACTTGCTTTAGCATCACACTATCCTTTTAAACTTTTTTTCCAAATCATATTTACTCATTTTTATTATGGTGGGTCTGCCGTGCGGGCAATGATAAGGGTCCTGCAGCTGCAGCATCTTGGTAATCAGAATCTGCGCTTCCTCCCTGCTGATGCGCTGGTTTCCCTTGATTGCCGCCTTGCAGGAAAGACTTGCCAGCTTGGCAAGCACCGGCTCCGGCTGCCCGCCGAAGGGCAGCTCCGTCAAAGCCGCCAGCAGCTGCGTAAACAAGTCTTTTTTATCCACAGAGGGAAGATTACTCGGCACGGCGCAAATTTTATATTCTCGCCCTCCGAAGCTTTCCCATTCAAAGCCCATATTCTCCAACATCTGCCGATGATTTTCCAAAGCGACGATTTCCGTTTCCGAAAGACTGATGATGAGGGCGGGCGCCAAATACTGTCTGCTCAGGGCCGCGTTTTCATAAGCCTTTAAAAACTCCTCATAATATACCTTTTCATGGGCGGCATGCTGGTCGATGATATACATTTCCTCCCCCAGCTCCACAATCCAATAGGTGTCAAACAACTGTCCCAAAATCCTGTGCCTGTCCACGCTTTTTTCTTCCAGAAAGCGCAACTGTTCCGTTTTTTCATAGCTTTTTTGCGGCTCCTGTATCCGCAGATGCAAGGCCTCTTCCTCCCTGCGCCTGTACTCAAAGGGCTCCGCTCCCCGCACAGCGCTTTTTTCCCCCGCTTTGTGCACCTCTAAAGACGGAAAAGGTGGTGCAGGCGGCAAAACATTTTGCCCCAGCTTCCTCTCCAGTTCTCTTTTGATTTCCTCCGTCCTTTCTTTTTCCGAAAAGCTGACACGTCTGACCAGCTCCGCATGCAAAAGCGTATTTTCCACAGCGGATTTAATCACGGAATATACCATATCCGCATCTGCAAAGCGCAGCTCCATCTTGTTCGGATGCACATTGACATCCAGCAATGAAGGCGGCAGCTCCAAATGAAAGACGGCAAAAGGATATCTGCCCTGCATCATTCTGGTGCCGTAAGCGTCTTCCAAAGCCTTGGCAATAATCTGATTCCGGATATAACGTCCGTTGACAAAATAAATTTCTCCGCTGCGCTTTGCCTTGTTATATTCCGGCTTGGCAATAAAGCCCGTTAAAGAAAAGCTTTCATCCCGATACTGCAAATCCAGCAAGGCTGCGCTTGCCTCTTTTCCGTAAATCTGATAAATAATGTCCCGCAGACTCCCGTTGCCGGAGGTATCCAGCTTATGTACATTGTTATTGATGTAGCGGAAAGAAATATGGGGATGGGATAAGGCCAGTTTTTCTACCATTTCCGAAATATATGCCGCCTCCGCTCCGGCGGATTTTAAAAATTTCCGCCTTGCCGGTGTATTGTAAAACAGATCGCGAACAATGATACTGGTTCCCTCCGGAGCCGCCACCTCTTCAAACGCCAGCTCCCTGCCGCCTTCTATTTTGTACATTGCCGCGCTGAAACTGTCCTTTGTCTTACTGATCATCTGGGTTCTCGTCACGGCACTGATACTGGAGAGCGCTTCGCCTCTGAAGCCCAGACTTAAGACCGACTCCAAATCCTCCGCCTTGGCAATTTTGCTCGTGGCATGCCGCAAAAATGCCTTTCTCAGCTCTTCGCTTTTAATGCCGCAGCCGTTATCCGTAATGCGAATCAGACTGATGCCCCCGTCCTTAATCTCCACGGTAATGGCGGTAGCCCCCGCATCTACGGCATTCTCCAAAAGCTCCTTTACGATGGAGGCAGGTCTTTCCACCACTTCTCCCGCCGCTATTTTATCAATGGTTTCCTTGTCCAGTACCGCTATCATCCCTGCCTCCCTTCTAAATACGATTCCTGATTTTATTCTGCAGACGATAAAGCATATTCATGGCGTCGATCGGCGTCATCATGCTTAAATCCAGCCCCCGGATATCCTCGATAATATCATCATCCCGTACAGCGTCAAAAAGGGAAAGCTGTGCCGCCTCCAGCTCATTCTGCCGCTTAACGGGTTTATAGTTTTTTCTGTTTGCCGCAGTGCCTGCAATCTCCTTGGCTCTGTGAGCAATGTCCGCATCACTTAAATCCAAAAGCAGTTCCTTTGCCCTTTCCAAAATCGGCGCCGGCACCCCTGCCAGCTTCGCCACCTGGATACCGTAGCTTTTATCGGCACCGCCCTTTACGATTTTGCGCAGGAATACAATATCCTCTCCCCGCTCCTTAACGGCAATGCAGTAATTGTTCACTCCCGAAATACAGCCTTCCAACTCCGTCAATTCATGATAATGGGTGGCAAATAAGGTTTTTGCTCCCAGCAGCTTGGGATTGCTGATGTGCTCCACCACCGCCCAGGCAATGCTTAAGCCGTCAAAGGTGGAGGTTCCCCTGCCGATTTCGTCCAAAATAATCAGCGAGTGTTTGGTAGCGTTGCGCAAAATACCGGCAAGTTCCGTCATTTCCACCATAAAGGTCGATTGACCGCCGGCCAGGTCATCACTGGCGCCTACCCTGGTAAACAGGCGGTCGCAGATACCGATATCCGCCTCGGCGGCAGGTACAAAGCTGCCCAGCTGCGCCAGCAAAACAATCAGCGCCGTCTGGCGCATATAGGTAGACTTTCCCGCCATATTAGGCCCGGTGATGATACTGAACCGATTCTTTGCCGTATCCAGATAGGTATCGTTGGTGATAAAGGCACTTTCCGAAAGCATCTTTTCCACCACCGGATGTCTGCCATCCTTAATGTGAATAACACCCCTGTCATTGATCTGCGGTCTGACATAGCGGTTCTTTTCCGCCACCGTCGCCAAACTCAAAAATACATCCAGCGCGGCAACCACTCTGGCGCTCTGCTTAATGCGCAACACCTCGGCGGCAATCTGTTCCCGCAAAGCCACAAACAGTTCATATTCCAGCACATTTAATTTATCCTGCGCCCCCAGAATAATATCTTCCAGATTTTTGAGTTCGTCCGTGGTATAGCGTTCCGCATTGCTTAAGGTTTGCTTGCGCACAAAATAAGAGGGAACCATATCTTTAAAGGAATTGCTCACCTCAAAATAATAACCGAAAACCTTATTATATTTGATTTTCAAGTTCCGGATGCCGCTGTTTACCCTTTCCTTTTCCTCCAACTCTCCCAGCCAGTTTTTCCCCTCCGTACCGGCCAGACGCAACTTATCTACCTCCGGATGGTAGCCGCTGCGGATAATACCGCCCTCACGCAGGCTTAATGGAGAATTTTCATCGACGCCGGCCCGAATCAGCCCGTAAACGTCTTCCAAAGTATCCAGCTTTTCGTGCCATTCCTTAGGTAAGCCCGTTTCAAAGGATGCCAGCTGTGCCTTAATGGCAGGCAAATATTCCACGGAAGAGGCAAATGCCAGCAAATCCCTGGTATTGGCACTGCCGGTGCTGATGCGCCCCAGCAGCCTCTCCATATCATATACGGCATTCAAATATTCCCGCAGCTCCTGTCTGTCGATATAGCGCCCTAAGAACTCTTCTACGCAGTCCTGTCGCCTGATGATTTCTTCCCTGTCGATCAAAGGCTGCTCGATATAGGTGCGCAAAAGCCTCGCCCCCATCGCCGTCTTGGTTCTATCCAATACCCCCAGGAGACTGCCCTGCTTTTTCTTTTCCCGCATGGTTTCCACCAGCTCCAGATTTCGCCTTGCATGAAAATCCATCAGCAAATAATCCGCACCGGCATAAAGCTTCAGGTCCGTAATCTGCCCCAGGCTTGATTTTTGCGTATCATACAAATACTGCAGAAGCGCCCCCGCGCTGATGGCACCTTCGCTACAGTCCTCCAAACCCAGACCCGATAAGCTTCCCAAACGGAAGTGGCTCTGCAAAAGGCTGTAAGCCCTTTGCTCCGAAAAATACACCTCATCCAGACTTGTCACCAGGGTAGAATAGCGGTTTTTCAACTCCTCCACGTCAATACCGGACACCAAAAACGCCGCATTGCAGACAATCTCTCTGGCACCGTACTTATGAATCTCATCGTACAGCTGCTTCAAATTCTGCGCCATGGTCACAAAGAAATCTCCGGTGCTGACATCCGCCACACTGATGCCGAAGCGGCTGGAGAGATAGGCTATACCCAAAATATAATGATTTCTGTCCTCCTCCAATGCCGAAACGCTGGTAATGGTACCCGGCGTAACCACCTTGGTTACTTCCCGTTTAACCAGCCCCTTCGCCAGCTTCGGATCTTCCACCTGCTCGGCTATTGCCACTTTATAGCCCTTCTGTACCAGACGGTTGATATACATTTCCGCACTGTGATGGGGGACGCCGCACATAGGCGCCCGCTCCTCCAAGCCGCAGTCCTTACCCGTCAGCGTTAATTCCAGTTCCCGGGATACCAGGAGGGCATCCTCAAAAAACATTTCGTAAAAATCACCCAGTCTGTAAAAAAGAATACAGCCCTTATATTCCTCTTTCGTTTCCAGGTACTTTGTCATCATTGGTGATAATGCCATAGTCCACTACTTTCATACTTCTTCCACAATCTGTCCCATATAGTAGAAGCCCTTTGCCTCCAAAAGCTTTACCCTTACCAGCTTGCCGATTAAATCCTTTGTCCCCGGCAAATGCACAATCATATTATTGTCCAGCCTGCCGCTTACGTACTCTTCCAGCTGCTCGTCCACGGACTCCACCAAAGCTTCCTTAATCTGCCCCACATATCTGCCTGCCGCTTCGGCGCTGTGCCTTTGTACCAGCTGTAAAAGACGGTTAAACCTTTCCTTTACCACACTTTCCTCCACCTGTCCCTCCATGGATGCCGCCGGCGTTCCCGTTCTTTTGGAATAGATAAAGGTGAAAGCGGAGTCATAGCGCACCTTTTCCACCACTTCCAGGGTATCCTGAAAATCCGCTTCCGTTTCTCCCGGAAAACCGACGATAATATCCGTAGTTAAACCGATGTCCGGTATCTCCCTCTTGATTTTCAATGCCAAATCCAGATAGCTGTCCTTATTGTATATGCGATTCATCTTCTTTAAGATCCCGGAGCTTCCGGACTGTAAAGGCAAATGCAGGTGCTTGCACACCTTAGGCTCCTGCTTCATCACCTCTATCAGCTCGTCGGATAAATCCTTCGGATGGCTGGTCATAAAGCGAATCCGGGCAAGCCCCTCTATTTTACAGATTTCCCGCAAAAGCTCGGCAAAGCTCATTTTATTTTCCAGGGTTTTGCCGTAAGAATTGACATTCTGCCCCAGCAGCATCACTTCCACGACTCCCTCCGACACATGCTTTTTGATTTCCGCAATAATCTCCTGCGGCTCTCTGGAGCGTTCCCTGCCCCGCACATAAGGCACGATGCAAAAGGTACAAAAATTATTGCAGCCGAACATAATATTGATGCCGGTCTTAAAACTGTATACCCGCTTGTTCGGCAGATTTTCCACAATCCGTTCCGCCCTGTCCTGTACATCCACCACCTGCTTCTTTTCCGTATGTCGTCTGTACAGAATTTCTGCCAACTTATAAATATTGTGAGTGCCGAATACAATGTCCACATAGCGATAGCTTTTCTTGATTCTGGCAACCTCATCCTCTTCCTGCATCATACAGCCGCAAAGCCCGATAAGCATATCCGGGTTCTTGGCTTTGACCCTTTTTAACTGTCCCAGCCTGCCGTAAAGCCTGTCATTGGCATTTTCACGCACGGTACAGGTATTGAAAAGGACAATATCCGCCTTTTCTTCTTCCTGAATTTCTTCGTAGCCGATGTCGGAAAGGATGCCGGATAATTTTTCCGAATCCCTTGCATTCATCTGACAACCGAAGGTTTGTATATTATAGGTGAGCTTCCTTCCCTTTTCCAAGGCCGCCGCATGCACGATATCATTTAAGCAGGATATATAATACGCCTGCCTCTGCGGCTCTTCCAAAGGAAGCTCCGGCTCATTCCAATTATTTTGTAACAATACCTTTTGTCCCTTTCTGTTTTATTTGATATAATCCACACAAACTCTATCTCTGGTATAAGGCTGTATGAAGTTTTTTGCCGCATATACATGCTTTTCATGAGCTGCATAACGGGCAAGGCTTTTTGCATCCTTAAGTTCGGAATACAAGAGCAGCTCATGGGTGCCGCTTTCCAGAACCTCCGTGCGTAATTCCAAATGCAAAAGTCCCTCAATCTGTCCCTGCAGAGCTTCCAGCTCCTGCTTCATTCTTTTTTTGATTTCCTCAGCTTGGGCTCTGTGTTCTTCTTTGATATTCCACATAACGATATGTACCAGCATCCTCATTCCTCCGCTTAATATGAAAGCCCGCAAACAAAGTTTGCGAGCTTTTGCCATCTACTCTTAACTTATGATTTAGCCATTTGCTTAGCAACTTCTTCTGCGAAGTTCTCGCTCTTTTTCTCGATACCCTCGCCTGTTTCAAAACGAACAAAGGAGCGAATGGTAATATTGGCAGCATTTTCCTTTGCCACCTCCGCAATATACTGTGACACGCTTTGCTTGCCGTCTGCTGCCTTGACATAGGTCTGATCAAGCAGACAAATCTCCTTTAACTGCTTATTGATACGTCCCTGCACCATGCCTTCGATAACCTTCTCCGGCTTGCTCGCCTCCTTCGGGTCATTCTTAATCTGTGCAAGCAGAATCTCCTTCTCCTTTGCAATATACTCCGCATCCACTTCCGCCGCCGAGGTATACAAAGGCTTCAAAGCCGCAACCTGCATAGCCACATTGTGTGCCATCTCTTTTACGGCTTCGTTTACCACATCGGAATGTACCTCAATCAAAACGCCGATTTTACCGCCGCCGTGGATATAGCTTACCACGCAACCGTTCTCTACATTCACCTTGGTAAAACGTCTGATACTCATATTCTCACCGATAACGCTGATCATGCCGGAAAGCTTTTCGGCAACCGTCAGACTGCCGTCCAAGGCCCACTTTTCTGCCAGGAAGCCTTCCACATCCTGTGCACTCGTATCCAGCGCCTGTGCCGTTACTTCCTTTACGTAATTTCTGAAGGTTTCATTCTTTGCAACGAAGTCCGTTTCCGCATTCACTTCAACCAACACAGCCTTCTTGCCCTCCGGGCTGACCAAAGCCTCCACAATGCCCTCTGCCGCAATTCTGCCGGCCTTCTTCTGAGCACCTGCCAAGCCCTTCTCACGCAAAAAATCTATTGCCTTCTCAAAATCGCCGTCTGTTTCCGCAAGTGCCTTCTTGCAGTCCATCATACCTGCGCCTGTCGCTTCTCTTAACTCTTTCACCATTGCTGCCGTTACCGCTGCCATGTTTCTTCCTCCTAAATATATTATTCTATCCGTATGTCTATAAAAAGCCCTGTACAATACAGGGCTGTCATGGTCTATTTGTATGCAGTTTCGCCCTCGAAACCTGTTTTCGGATAAGACTTATGCCTCTGCTTCTGCATCAGCCTCGGCGGACTCGATTTCCTCCGCACTCACAGCCTCTCCCTGATTTGCCTCTATTACGGCATCCGCCATTCTTCCGACAATCAGCTTCACCGCACGAATGGCATCGTCATTTCCCGGAATCAGATAATCAATCTCGTCCGGATCACAGTTGGTGTCGCAGATACCGATGAGCGGAATACCTAAGGTATGCGCCTCCTGAACGCAAATTCTTTCCTTCTTAGGGTCTACAATGAAGATTGCATCCGGAATACCGTTCATATCCTTGATACCGCCGATGTTCTTCTCCAGCTTCTCCCACTCTTTCTTAATGGCGATAACCTCTTTCTTAGGCAGAACATCAAAAGTACCGTCCTGGCTCATCTCTTCAATCTTCTTTAATCTCTTCACTCTGGACTGAATGGTCTTGAAGTTGGTCAGCATACCGCCCAGCCATCTTTCGTTGATGTAGAACATACCGCAGCGGATCGCCTCTTCCTTGATGGACTCCTGAGCCTGCTTCTTCGTTCCCACAAACAAAATCTTGCCGCCTTCAGCCGCAATCCTTGCGATCGCATTGTACGCCTCATCCACCATACCTACGCTCTTTTGCAGGTCGATGATGTGGATACCGTTTCTCTCCGTGTAGATATACGGAGCCATCTTAGGGTTCCATCTTCTTGTCTGATGTCCGAAATGCACGCCCGCTTCCAGCAGCTGCTTCATTGAAATAACGCTCATTTTCTTTTCTCCTTTGGTTTTTCTTCCTCCCAGCCACATAAAAGAGCCCGCAGGCACCGCTTTCTGCTACGCTGAAAGTGTTTTTTTATTAACTGGAATACTATAGCACAGCTTTGGCGAAAATGCAATATTCTTACCCGAAGTTTCCGCCTGTATATTTTCCCCTACGCCACCCTCGCAGAACAATCTGATGATTGGTTGTCAATTTGCCATTTTTTCTTACACTTGTAAAAATGCCGGGCATGCCGAGTAAACCGAGGATTCGAACCTTCCTTATGCGCCCTGCATATACCACCGCGACTTATTCTCAGCCGAAGAGATCTCATCCACCATTGTCCTGCTACCGTCATCTCTGTCAGCAAAGCTCAGTTGTCCAGTTGGCTTCCTGTATTTTTTCGTCCAATTCCCGCAACTCCTTCGCCAAAGCATCCACTTTTTTCTGCATTTCGGCGACATTTATGGTACTCATCAACCGGATTTCCGTGCGGGTCTGCCGCTGCGTCTTATTGCTGGCGGTATCCAAAAATCTCCGCAGCAAAAGCAGCTTTTCTTTCATACAATCCCGCTTCGCCAGCAGACAGGTCAAACTTAAGCCTCCACAATCCGTTTTGCTGTTGGTCAGATTGATTCTATATATCAATTCCTCCAGGCGCTGCAGCAGGCTCTCACTTTCTTCCAGCAAAAGCTTCGGATCTTCCGCAGGCTCATCCCCCTCCTGCACCCTGGCGTTATTATGCAGACGTGTTTCCATTTCCTGCAGGCGCCTTTGTATATCCGCACGCTCTGCAAGAGCCGATGCCAGTTTCATGCTCATTTTCCTCCTTATCCCGAATGGTTTCTATACTGCTTTTGTTTCTTTATTTGGGCTCCTTTCCCGTAAGTGCGGCAAAATGCTCCCGTAAAGCCTCAGTATCCCCACGATAGATATAGCCCTGCATCCCCAGCTTCCTTGCCCCTTCTATATTGATGTCCAAATCATCAATAAAAAAACTTTCCTCCGGCTTGATGCCGAAACGCGCAAAGAAAAGCTCATACATTTGCTTCTGCGGTTTCATGCAGCCCAGCTCCGCCGAAAACAAAATGCCGTCAAATATTTCCCAGTAAGGCAGAACCCTTTTGTAGATCAAAGGCAAACGGGCGCTTGCATTGGAACAGACATAAAGCTTATAGCCCTCCTCCTTCCATTCCTTTGCCAAAAGAGCCATATCTTCTTTAACGGACATATTATAGATGTCCCAGTCCCGCATACACAAGAGCGTCTTTTCTCTGAGCTCTTCCGGCAGGCGGGGCAGGATATTCTGCATCGCCCGCTCCTCCGACATCAGCCCCATATCCAAAAGTACCCATTCCGGCGATATAAACAAGGCATCGCAGACCCTTTTTGCCTCCTCCTCCCCGGAAAGATGCCTTCGGCACACCAGCATGGGGTCGTAGTCAATCAGTACCTTTCCCATATCAAAAACCACATTTTTCAGCATATTAAGCCCCTTTTTCCATCAGTATCTCGACAAAGTCACCAATATCTTTGCTCTGCCGCCTCTATGTCAGCTTGAAAACAATACATGCCCTTCCCCATTTATTTTGTTATATAATCCACAATCTGCGTCCATAAACGCCGGTAATGCTTCCACTCACAAAAAGCCGGGGGCGCCCAATGAGGAGCACAATCCGTGGTCACCACCGCCGATTTTCCTTTGCCGTAGCTTCCAAAGGCGATGAAGGGGTCGCCCCCTACGCTTGCCGCCAGAGCGGCACCCTCCCGCAGTATCGTCTTATTATAGCCCAAAACGGCGGGGATATCTTCGTCAATCCCCTTAAATATCGGATGATTCCTATCCTCCACCACCGGACTGATGCCTTCGCAGTGCTCCTGCCTGTCATCTCCGGTCAGCACCTCTACCGGCAGCACCTCCTGTACGGCGGTATCATGCCACTTCCCTTTGCCGTCAATTCCCGCAAAGGTCATATAGCCGCCCACCATCAACAATGCGCCGCCCTCCAATACGTATTCCCGCAGCAGATTACAGCGATTCGGTCTTGCAAGACTTTTGCTAAACGTTGCCGTCGGCAAAAGCAAGGTATTGGCCCCTATATCCGAAAGAATGATGCAGGCATATTCCTGCAGCTCCTCCAAACGGAAAGGAAATTCCTCCATACATACATGATTCGGCATAAAATGCACTTCATAAGCGCCTTCCTCCAAGGCGGCCTTCAAGAACTTCTCTCCCGTTTCGTACACGGAAGTAAAAAAAGTATCAAATCCCTTCACATGGGTGGTGTGGCTCATCCATGACTCACCCGCAAACAATATCTTTTTTGCCATCCCGATCCTCCTGTTCTTCCTTTGCCCGGTCCGATTCTCCATATTCCAGAATCAAATGGGCATATAATAAAATCGCATCATAAAACTGCGAAAGCTCCACAAATTCATCTACCGCATGACATTCCGACAAATTGCCGGGCCCGAACTGAATAACCTGCGCTCCTGCAATGTTTTTCCAAAGCCGGGAATCGCAGCCTGCCGGAGAGCCGACGATAAGTACCTCCTCTCCTTTCACCGCCCTGTTGGCACGGTCAAAGGCCTGTACCAAGTCCGCCTGCTCTTCCTCTTCAAAAGCGCCGCCGCTCTGGTACATATGGATATGCGGCGGATGTTCTTTCAGCCATGCATCCCCCTGACAGCTTAAGTGTATGCGCTCCGTAAAGTCCCGGTATACGCTCTCGTAAGACATCTGCTTCGGCAGATAATGCACGCAAACCTCAAAATAACAGTCCCCTGCAACGGTAGAGCCTGCACTGCCGCCATGTATGGTTCCCACGTTCAGATTGGGCGCCGGAAGCAAGGGATGCTTATAGCGCAAAAGCCATTCATGCTCCAGCTCCTCCAAAGCATGTATCAGTTTAATCGCCTTGTCAATCGCCGAAACTCCCGCCCATTTTTCTCCGGAATGATTGGCTTTTCCCCGAAGCTCCACCTTAAAAAACACAAAACCCATATGGGCGATGATTAGGTTTCCGGAACTCGGCTCGCAGACCACAACAGCCTCGGCACGCTCGCCGCTCATCAGCGCCTGCATACTGCCGTTTCCGCCCCCCTCTTCATCACAGACGGAGCAAATTTTAACCTGCAAAGGCAAATCAATGCCGGCATCCTGCAAAAGCTTTACCGCCAAAACACCTGCCAGCAGACCGGACTTCATATCCGCCGCGCCCAGACCGTATAATCTGCCATCCTCTACACGGGGGCAAAAAGGTCCGAAGCGCCATTTTTCTTCCTCTCCCGGAGGCATGGTATCCATATGTCCGTTAAAAAGCAGGCTCCTTACTTTGTTCTTTCCCTCAAAAAGCCCATAGACATTATATCTGTCCGTATAATCATGCCCCAAATTGCCCTCGCCGTACAGGCGCTGACAGGCAAGAATATCCTCCTCCCGCAAAGCATCTTTGCGAATTTCATCCGCCTTCATGATAAGAAGAAGCTTCTCCAGATATTCCTGTCCCGCCTTCTCCTTTCCGCCAAGGATACCGTGACCGATATCCCTGGTATCAATGGCAATCAAGTCCTGCAAATAAGACAGATACTCTTCCTTACGGGCTTCAAGCGTATCCTTTAATCGTTTACTTGTTCTATGCTCCATAATTTCGAATACCCTGCTCTATGATATTCCAGAATTTTTCCACATCAATATCGTAAGCCACATGACAGTTTGCCGGCTTTTTCATATAATCAAACATATCACAGTTGGTTCTGCCGTAACTCTCCTCGGAACGAATGTCAATGGAAACATGAACATATTTGGTTTTCAGCAAGGAAGGATCGATGAGATAGGCACAGGTTACCGGGTCATGCAAAGGACCTCCCTCCCAGCCGAACACCTCCTTTTGGGTCTTGTTGAAAAAGCGCAGCAAATCTGCAAAAAGCTTCGCCGCCTTGGTTCCGATGGCTTCCATTCTGTCTACGATATGCGGATAGCACAGCACCTTTCTGGTCACGTCCAGTCCCACCATGGTAAGCGGTACGCCGGAATTGAACACCACGTAGGCAGCTTCCGCATCCGCCATGATATTAAACTCCGCTGCCGGCGTTACATTTCCGTTCTGATAAGATCCGCCCATCAGCACAATCCCCTTGATTTTGGAAATGATTTCGGGACACAGACGCATGGCAAGAGCTACATTGGTCAGGGGTCCCGTAGGAACCAGAATCATTTCTCCCTCCGCCGCCAAAATCTCATCTATCATCAGCTGCACCCCATGGCGCTTGTCCGCTTCTTTTACAAGTTTCTCAAAAACCGGACCGTCCAGTCCGCTTTCACCGTGAATATCCCCCGCAATAATGCGGTTCCGTACAAGGGCGTTACCGCTGCCTCCTGCCACCGGCACCTCCATAAGCCCCAGATACTGACATACCTGTAGGGCATTGATTGTAGTCTTTTCGATAACCTGATTGCCCGCCACCACGGAAATACCCCGCAGCTCAAGCTCCGGCGCCGCTCCTGCCAGCATAATATTAATGGCATCGTCATGTCCCGGATCACAATCAATAAAAATCTTCTGTCTGCTCATTTCTTTTCCTTTCCTTACGCCGTTTTCAAAGAAGATTTCCGGCTTCTTTCCTTTTCCAGTTTAAGCGCCATAGACACCGCCAGCACCACAATGGTCACAAGGTAGGGCATCATCAGCACAATTTGACTCGGCACACCGTAAGCCTGCAAACGGGAACCTACGGAATCCGTAAAGCCGAATACCAGACAAGCCAGGGAAGTAAAAATCGGGTCGGCATTGCCGAAGTACATGGCAGCCACTCCCATAAAGCCTCTGGCATTGGTCATATTTTCCACAAACATGGCGGAATAACCGATGGACAAATGGGCACCCGCCAAGCCGCCGATCAAACCGGAGAGCGCAATCGCCTGATATTTCATGGCATTGACATTGATGCCTGCCGTTTCCGCCGCCATAGGCATTCTGCCCACCGCCCTTAAACGCAAACCCCATACGGTTTTATAAAAGGCAAGATAGATGATGACAACCAGTATCGGCACAAAAATTTCCATAATACTCCAGTCATTCAGCAGCTCTCCCGCAATCGGAACCTTCTCCAAAAAGGCAAAATGCAACCTCGGAATCGAAACAATTTTCGGGTCGGTAAAGGTACCGCTTTTCTTCAGCCACACATTCAGCAAAAACTTGGTTATGGCAAGAGCAAGCAGATTGATGCCCATACCGATGGCACAAATATCCGCCTTATACTTAATATGTCCGAAAGCCATCAGCATGGCAATCATCAAACCGCACAGCATTGCCACCAAAACCGCCAGCACCCAGCTTCCGGTGAGGTAACTGACTGCCACCGCCATAAAAGCGCCGGTCAACATAATGCCTTCCGTACCGATATTCAAAATATCCGCCTGCTGCGTAATCGCCGCACAAAGAGCCGCATAAATAATCGGCGTAGCGGAACGAAAAGTGGAATACAGCAAAGAAACATTAAAAATTTTAGAAAAATCCATTTATTGCCTCTCCTTTCCCCTGCCCTTGAAACGGAGCACAAAATCCATGCAGGCAAAAATGATAAATACCGCCGTAATGGTATCCACCAGAGATTTAGGCACATCCGTTGCCTGCTGCATGCCCATGGCGCCCGCCCGCAGCACGGCGATGAAGAAACTCATAAACGGTGCAAAAATCATATTGTTTTTTACAATCAGCGCCGCCAGCATACCGTTGCTGCCCAACCCTGCCGCAAAATTATTCAGGAAATAGCCGTGCACACCCAAAACCTCGATAGCTCCCGCCACACCGCCGATGGCGCCGCTTAGCATCATGGCCTTGATAAAGGTGGTTTTCGGGTTGACCCCCACATACTCCGCATTGGCAGGATTGATGCCTACCTCCCTGATTTTGAAACCGAAAGCGCTCTTGTAGGTCAGCCAAATCAAGAATACCACCAGGGCAAGGGCAATGAAAATGCCGGTATTCAAAGAGCTGGGCGGCATAATCTTCGGCAGCGTCACCGTCACGGGCAGGGACTGGGCATTTGCCACCCCGGCGCTCATGGGACCGCTGACCAGGTAGTTTGTAATATACAGTGCCACGGAATTCATGAGAATCGTCGTACAAATCTCGGATACCCCGTAATAGGCTTTCAATACCGCCGGAATAAACGCCCAAAACGCCGCCACCAAAATCGCCACCGCAAAACTCGCCAACAACAAAAGCGGCTTAGGCAGAAAAGTCCAGTATATCGCCACATAAGCGGCGGCAATACCGCCAAGGAAAACCTCACCTTCCACGCCCACATTAAAGGCTCCCGCCTTTGCCGCCACAATAAAAGCGGCAGAGGTCAGCAATAAAGGCGTAAAACCTGCCAAAGTCGTGCCGAGCTTCAATTTACCGTTAAAGGCTCCCTTAAACAGCGCGATATAGGCTTCTACGGGATTTTCCCCGATGAGCAGAATAAAAACGGCGCCCACCGCAAAAGCAAGTAAAATTGTCGCCAGTATTTTTAACAGGCTGTTGATACCCGCCTTGACATGATTATTCATAGCGCCCTCCTTCCTCTGCCGCAGCCGCACCGACCATATACAGACCCAGCTTCTCTTCCTCCACCTCGTCTGCCCGCAGCCTTGCGGTAACTTTTCCTTCATGCATAACAATGATACGGTCGGAAAGGGAAAGTACCTCCTCCAAATCCGCCGATACCAGCAAAACCCCAAGACCTCCTGCCTTTACCTCCTGCAAAATCGTGCGAATGGATTCGATGGCGCCGATATCCACTCCTCTGGTAGGCTGGGAAGCCACCAAAAGCTTAGCGCCGATTGACACTTCTCTTGCCACAATCACTTTTTGGGCATTTCCGCCGGACAGGGAAGCCGTAGGTAAATGATAATCTCTCGGGCGAATGTCGAATTTCTCCACCATTTCCGCCGCATTTTTCTGTATTTCCGCCTGCCGCAGCAACCCGTACCTGGTGAAACGCCCCTCATCCACCTGTGCGGCAATCAGATTCTCCGCTATGGAAAACATACGGTTTAAGCCCCGCACATTTCGGTTTTCCGGAATATGACTCAGTCCCGCAGCCCGAATTTCTTTAACGCTGCGGTTGGTAATATCCTTGCCCTCCAGCAAAACTTTTCCTTTTTCCACTTTCCGAAGTCCCGTAATCGCCTCAATCAGCTCACTCTGTCCGTTGCCGTCCACCCCGGCTATACCGACGATTTCGCCTGCCCGTACATCCAGGGAAAGCCCCCTGATTTTGGACATTTCCTTCTCGCCGGAAGTCCACAGGTCTTCCACCTGCAGCAAGACCTCCTTGACGTCTGCTTCCTTTTTTTCAATGTTTAAGAAAACTTCCCGTCCAATCATCATTCTGGCAAGCTCTTCTGCAGTAGTATGCGCCTTCTCCACCGTACCGATATAAGCTCCTGCACGCATAACGGATATTCTGTCCGAAATTGCCATAACCTCGTTAAGCTTATGGGAGATAAATACCACGGATTTGCCGTCCTGCTTTAATTTATCCAATATTTCAAATAAGCGCTCGGTTTCCAAAGGCGTCAACACCGCCGTAGGCTCATCCAGAATAATAATATCCGCTCCTCTGGTCAGAATTTTGATAATCTCCACTCTTTGCGCTTCCCCCACGGAGATTTGGGATATTTTTTTATCCAGCTGAATGTCCATAGCATACTGCTCCACATACTGCATAACCGTCCTACGAGCCGACCAAAAATCAATCCCCAGACCTTTTGTAGGCTCGAAGCCCAGTATAATGTTCTCCAATACACTTAATTCATTCACCAGCATAAATTCCTGATGTACCATCCCTACCCCTGCGGCAATCGCCTCTTTGGGGCTGATATGGGCATACTCTTTCCCCGTAATGCTAATGCTCCCAGCATCATGAGGATACATACCGTATAAGAGCTTCATCATGGTGGATTTTCCGGCTCCGTTTTCACCGATCAGAGAATGGATTTCTCCCTTTTTCAGCTGAAACTGCCCGTCTTTGACTGCATGCACCGAACCGAAGGACTTTTGTATATCCTTCATCTCCACAATCCATTGTTCCCTCAAAATATCCTATCCTTTCTACTGCGTAGGGAAAGGGCGGGAAGCCAAAGCTTCCAGCCCCCTTGCCCTGTCAGATCCCTTATTCGATTTCAGCCTATTTGCCTGGTCCGAATCCTTCGTAATTCTCCACTACAATCTCACCGGAGATAATCTTTTTCTCCAGCTCCGCAACCTTATCCACAATATCCTGCGGGAACTTCTCGCCCAAAGCTTCCTTCATTACGGCAAAGTCCGTAAGTCCCACACCCTTGTCGGATACGGTCAGATAAGAAACCTGATTGCCCTTAAAGCTTCCGTCCACAACGGACTGTATACTTAAGTAGCAAGCCCTGTCCACTCTCTTTAACATAGAGGTCAGCACATGTCCCGGCTGTTCGTTGTCTTGATTTAAATCCACACCGATGGCATATCTTCCTGCCTCCTTGGCAGCCTCCAAAATACCGCTTCCCGTACCGGATGCCACGTTCATAACAATGTCCGCACCCTGCTCATACTGTGCCAGCGTAAGCTCCTTGCCCTTTAACGGGTCATTCCATGTACCGGCAAAGGACTGCAGCACGGTAATATCCGGATTGATATACTTCGCACCCTGCTCATAGCCGATGTAAAAGTCCTGCAGCACCGGAATGTCCATACCGCCTACCCAGCCGATAACCGCATCTTCATTCACACCCTCAATATCCGTCTTCTGGGTAAACATTGCCGCAGCCGCACCGGCGAGGAAAGAGCCCTGATTTTGCGCAAAGCTCACGGATACAATGTTGTCGCCTTCCACCGTGGTGTCGATGATGGCAAACTTCACATCCGGATACATCGGTGCATACTCTTTCAAATACTCCTGGAAATTGGAAGATGAGCAAATCACGAGATCATAGCCGTCCTCACAAGCCGCCAAAAGATTGGCTTTCCACTCCTCCGCACTGGTTCCTTCCAGGTTCTTCACTTCAATGCCGAAATCCGCCACCGCCTGCTTGGCGCCCTCGTTACAGGAATCGTTATAGGACTTATCGCCCAGGTTTCCGGAATACACTACGCAAACCCGAATCTTTTCTCCCGTATCCGCAGCCGCCGTGCTTTCTCCTGCCGCTACCGTCGTCGTTTCTCCCGCAGCCGCCGTACTTCCCGCCGTCGTTGTTGCCGTTTCGCCCGTGCAGGCGCTTAAGCTTCCCAAGGTTAACGCCAGCATTAAGATACAAGCCAATTTTTTCTTCATATCACAATCCTCCTTTGCGGTTCCATAACCGTCTTTTTTTGTAGTTTAAATATACAACATCTTGTTATATATGAAAAGCCTCTAATTCCTTTCTGCTCGGCAGGGAAGCAATGGCTCCCTTCCCGGTCACGCAGATTGCCGCCGCCTTTGACGCAAAGGCAATAGAATCCGCCACCGATTTGCCCTCTGCAAGTCCCGCCACGAAGGCACCGTTAAAACAATCTCCGGCTGCCGTTGTGTCCACAGCCTGCACTTTCAAGGCCCCGAAGCGGCTGATACTCTCTTCATTTACCCACATGGCTCCCGCTTCTCCCAAGGTCACAATGATGTTTTGCACCCCCTTGTTCAGCAAATGCCGGCAAGCCTCCTCCATGCCTTTCATGGTATCGCAGGGAAGACCGCTCAGCTTCATCAATTCCGTTTCATTGGGCGTCAGATAGTCAATATTGGCCAGCAGATCATCCGGCAAGTCCCGTGCCGCCGGCGCCGGATTGAAAATCACCGTTTTACCTTTGGACTTTGCCAACTTTACGGCATATTCAATGCTTTCATACGGAATTTCCATCTGCAGTATCACATAATCACAAAGGGTAAACAAATCCTCGTGCTGATAAAGATAGAAGGGATCACATAAAGAATTGGCAGCCGGAATCACCACAATGCTGTTATCTCCTTTGTCATCCACATAAATCACCGCCGTTCCCGTAGGCTCCTCCTCCGCGGTTTTCAATCGACTGATATCCACCCCGCAGGAATGCAAGGTTTCCTTCTGTACCTGCCCGAAGCTGTCATCCCCTACGCAGCCCAGCATATACACATCCGCCCCTAATTTACCGAGGGCACATGCCTGATTTGCTCCCTTGCCTCCCGGCATATAGCTTAAGCTCTTTCCCAGCACCGTTTCCCCCAGCATCGGCAAATTCTCCAAACGCACGGATAAATCCATATTCAAACTGCCGATAACCAGCACTTTCTTCTTCATATTTCTCTCCTTTTTTCTTAGCGAAAATGTTTTAAGAAAATGTTTTCTACACTCGAAATCATACCGTTTCAGCCCTTTTCTGTCAATATCACCCCTGCATTTTTTATGTTTTGAACGGTTTTACAGCTGTGTTTTTGTGCACTTTTTCAGAAGCAAGGAACAGTGCATTATACTTATTAAAGTGGACTTATTTAGTAAATGGATTTACTATTAACTTAGACACCAAAAGGAGGTATCTCTTATGCCCACACACAAAACCGGAACTCGTTATGACGAGGATTTCAAACGAACCCTCGTGGAACTTTACCACAATGGTAAAACACAAGCTTCGCTTATCAAAGAATATGGAGTATCACAATCAGCACTAACGAAATGGATTAAACAGTATTCAACCGTGGAAACAGACAGCGGTGAAGTTCTTACAGCCAAACAAGTCAAAGAACTTCAAAAGCGTATGGCTCAACTTGAGGAGGAAAATCAAATACTAAAAAAAGCGATTGCCATATTCACTCCACACTCAAAGAACGATTAGATGCTGTACATAAGCTGCGTCATCAGCACAATATCAAGACACTTTGCCGGGTCCTCAAGGTAAATCGCAGCACTTACTACAAGCATTTTTATTCAGCTCCGGCACCGCGTACTGAAGAGAATCAGGTAATTCGCAAGTATATTTTACAAATATATACCGATT
>JBGZHY010000039.1:0-9933 GCA_041848045.1 Lachnospiraceae bacterium | reverse complement strand
TCCCGTATATCTTTACCGGCAAGTAAAATCTCGCCCCTTGTGGCATCGTAAAAGCGCGGAATCAACTGTACAATGCTGCTTTTTCCGCTTCCGGTACCGCCGATGATACCCAGACTTTCACCCTTTCGCAGGCAAAAGGATATGTCCGTAACCGCCTCATTGGAAGAATTTGGGTAAGCAAAAGCCACATGCTTAAATTCCAGGATAGGATCCCCCTCTTTAAGTCCGACCGGATAGGGCAAGGTTCCGTCCTGCAGGGAATTTTGCAGGTTGAAAATCTCCTCCACCCTCTTGGCGCTTGCCAGGGACTTGGAAATCAACAGGATTAAATTTGCCGATTTGACCAGTTCTATCAATATCTGGGACAAATAGTTCACCAACGCAATCATTTGCCCCTTTGTCAGGCTGCCGGTATCAATATCAAAGCTTCCCCGGTACAAAACCAATACGATGCCTAAGTTTACCACCAGATAGGTCAGAGGATTTAATAGTGAGGCAATGCGGGAAACTTTGTTTTGCCTTCGATTCAAAGCAAGGCTTTCCCTAGCAAATTCTTCCCCCTCCTTCTGCTCCTCGTTAAAAGCGCGTATTACGCGAAGCCCCGCCAGGTTATTGCTGCAGATGCCCATAACCGCATCCAGATTTTGTTGCACCATTTTATATAAGCGAATATTGCTTTGCATAATCAAGGCTACAATCAGATACAAAATGAGAATAATGCCCAGAAAAATAAGACTGATGCCCATGTCAATGCTGCAGGCCATAACAAAAGCGCCGATAACCAAAAAGGGAGAACGCAGCACCAGGCGGAAAAACATATTGACGCCCGACTGCAGCTGATTGGTATCATTGCTCAGGCGGGTCAGAAGGGTACTTTTCCCGAGAATATCCATTTCCTTGTGGGATAAGTGCAGAATATGCCGAAACAAAGCGTCCCGCAGCTTGGTGCCGAAGCCTACCCCGGCAACGGCACTGTAATACTGCGCCAGCATCGCCGTTACCCAGCCGCTGAAGGCAAAAACAAAGAGCAGGCCTCCCATTTGATAAATATACAGCGTATCCCGTCCGGCAATGCCGATATCTACAATGCGTGCCATGACAAGGGGCACAAAAAGCTCCAGAATCGCTTCGGAAAGCTTGAATAAGGGAGCCAGTATGCACTCCTTCCGATAGTCCTTCAGATATTTCAACAATGATTTCATGCCCTCTCCTTTACCTGTGCGTGCCTTGCTTTTCATTCCCTATTCATACACCAAAAAGGGGCTGTATTGCAAGCCCCTTTTTTGCTTATTATTCCATGGATTTCCATTTGAAGTTCGGTATTACATCAGACCATTTTTGAATGCCGATGATTTTCTTGGCAAATTCCGTCTGACTCAAGGTTTGATTTTTATTGTCTATATTTTTAAATACTGCCCAGATTTTTTTTCTCTGCATTGCTTTTGAACGATCTTTGACATTCGGATCCGTGGTCCACAGCCCCAGATACAGGGAGTCCTTGGTTTCCACCGGATGATCCACCTGTCTGCTCAGGATAAAAGCATCAATATAAGGGTCGGAATCCGCTATGTAATAAGCATAGGCAAATGCCGCCGCCTGCAGCTCTTTATCCTCTGCCTGTCCGGGGCTTTGAGAGGTAAATCCCTGCTCCGATAAAATCACCCTCCGGACATCCCCCGCCCTGTTCCTGAATTTCTGACCTTTCAAATAATCCGTCAGAACATGCAGGTTTGCAAAATTGATGACCGCCGTCGTTTCGTCCTGCTTAATCTGCCCGCTTGCCGTATCATCCCAGAAATTGGCGGAAGTCAGCGGCATCGGATACGGATGATAAGCCAAGTTCCAGTCAATATTACCCTCATCATTGATGATTTCATTGATGACGTCAATCAGTTCCTTGGCACGATATTTGAGTTTGCCGGCCTTCGGGTAATTCCAGTCATAATCCACGGAATAAAACACCCTGGCGTTGGCTGCTTTTGCTTTAATGGCGGTGTAGAATACACGAAAAGCATCCACATATGCCGCCGCATAGCTTTTTACATCCATAGGGCCCATATAGTTCCAATACTCATTGTTGTTGATTTCATTGCCGATGACCCAGTTGGATACCCTGCCGTGGCTGTAATTTTCTCCGGAATAACGCTCCGCCAGAAAGGAGGCAATCGCTCTCGTGGTTTCAAAGCCTTTCTTTGTGGATACGTTAAAGCCGTAATAAATGGCTTTGTTATTTCTGACCACATTCGGATAAATCAGTTCCTTATGCTGATCATTCCAAGCGTTCAGCACAACCGCCGTCACCACCATGCTTTTATTGCTGAGGGTGCTGATGGTCTTGTCATAACCCTCGATGGCGGCCTTACTGAAAGAATAGGTTTTTCCTTCATACTGATAGCTGATACCCTCGCCCAGAATCTGGCTGAAGTCAATATTGACAATCACATGCTTTACGCCCAGTTCAAAGGCGTCCGCCAGCATACTCATTTCAATCAGCAGTCCCTTTTTGGTTACTGCATTCTGATACTGCAGCTTACTGGTGGCAATTTCCTCCGGATTTGTCACATACATCTGATTGCTGACGGTATAATACTGATTATCCTTTTTAACCGCAAATACGAAGCTGGAGTACAGTCTGGTATCCGCCGTTCCCTCCAGCAAATCTACGCTTGTCTGTATGCTGTTTTCTCTGGTGACGGCTTTGATGTAATCCGTTCTGCTTCCGATACTATCTTCATAGGCTTTTAATTCAAACAAATAGAGTTTGGCATCATCCGCCGTGTTTTCTCCGCTTAAAGTTCCTTTGATTTCTATTTTATTTCCGCCGTTGATGAGGGCAGAATGGATGCGCAGACTCTCACTCGGTGCATAAACTTCCGCCGCCGTGCTGCTTTCCTCCGTACTCGCCGCTACCGTGCTTGCCGTTGCATGCACCTGCATACTGCACAGAGCCGCCAACACTAAACTTGCGGCAAACAGCTTTTTCCATATTTTCTTCATTCCATTTTCCTTTCCGGCATTTAATCTAGGTCTTCACTATACAATAGCTCCTGTTGAAAGGCAATTACTTTGTACTTACGCTTCATTACAATTTCCTTAATGCTTCAGCGCAACTTTTTATAGCAATTTTCGCGAATCAAGAAAATATTTTCGGCTTTTTTCCTGTATTTGTCCGCCAGCAGGCGCTGATATTCCATACATTCCCGTTTTGCCGAATCCGGAGGCAGTACGGAACGCCCCAATTCCAGAACATAGATAAAATCGTGCTCCTCCACTTCTCCGAAATCAAAGCATTCCCCTTCAAGCTGTAGCCTTTTTTCCCGGCATATTTGCTTTATCACGGCTTTTGCCAGTTCTTTTTTTTCCGCAATCAGCAGGTACATCTTTATTCCTCCATGGTAAAAGAAAGGGTATCGTCTATGCTGAGAGCCATGGTAATACCGCCCAGATTCTGCTTGCAGATCAGTTTTCGGGGAAATACCATACAGGCGCTGCGTTCACAAACATTATCCACCTCCACAATACTTTCCACAAAGGCGGAGGAGGTAAAATCTCCCTGCAGTTTTTTTAGTTCCTCGCTTTCAAAGAAACGACAGGGCAGGGAAAGCTGCTTAGCCAAATATAAAATTGCCGGCTCTTCTTTTTTTAGCGCAATGCTGGCAAGACAGCTAATGGCTCTTTCGTCTATCCCCTGCTCCCGCAGAAAACGGGCAAAGATTTCCTGCATATAATAAGGGTCCGTTCCTTTTTTACAGCCCAGTCCAAGACAAAGGCAAGGCGGAATCAAATGCAGAAAATCCGGCTGTTCAAACCTTTTATAGCTGATGTAGATGTCAAAATGCTTAGCCTGCTCGGAAACCGGATAAAGCTGTTTTGGCAGGCTGCCGGAAATCGTAAAGTCGCTTTTGATGAGAATTTCTTCATTTGCCAGTATTTTGGCGCTTATTTTCTTGGCATATTCTCTGCTTCCGATGAATAAGCCCTGCTTTTTTGCCCAGACATCCACCGCCCACTTATGATTGACATCGCTTGCCGTCGTAATGACGGGGCAAGCCTTCAAGAATGCAGCTACTTCCCGGGCAAGTTCGTTGGCCCCGCCCACATGTCCGGATAAGAGCGGAATGACAAACTGTCCTTTTTCATCAATGCACAGGACGGCAGGGTCACTGAACTTATCACGAATGTAAGGGGCTACGGCGCGAAGGGCAATGCCTGCGGCTCCGATAAAGATAAGGGCATTGCTATGGTCAAAATGTTCCTTTGTCCATGCGTCCAAAGAAGATACGGGATATATCCGGCTCTCCTCCTTTGCCGCGATAAATTTCGAGTAGGCATATATATTGAACTGTTTTGTTTTCATCTGCGCTATTTTCTTTGATAAGGCAAGCCCCTGCCCCGTAAAACTGATGATTTTAACCTGCATCCCTTTCCTCCGGTTCTTAACAATAAGGCTATTATACTTTTGTTTGTCGTAAAGGGCAAGAAAAACACAGCGGGGGGGGCTGTGTTTTTGGCTTAGCAAAACGCTTTTAAAAATGTTCTTGTTTTTTCTTCCCTCGGCGCCGAAAAAATTTGAGCAGGGCTGCCGTATTCCAAAATTTTCCCCTCTGACATAAAGGCAATATAGTCAGCTGCTTCCCGGGCAAAATGCATTTCATGGGTCACAAGCAGAACCGCAAATTGTCGCCCGGAGAGGGAACGTATGATTTCAAGAATTTCTCCTACCCACTCCGGATCTAGTGCCGATGTAGGTTCATCCAGCAATAATACTGCCGGCTCCACGGCAAGAGAACGGGCGATGGCCACACGCTGTTGCTGACCGCCGGATAAGGTGGAGGGGTATTGCCGTAATCTGTCCTGCATCCCTACCTGTCGCAGATACTCTACGGCAATCTCTCTCGCCTCCTTTTGGGGAAGTTTTTTGACCACCAAAAGTGCCTCCATGACATTTTCCAACACGTTTTTATGCAGAAACAGATTATAATTTTGAAAAATCATAGCCGAATGTCTGCGAAAGGCATATAACTCTTTTTTGCGGTATGCGGCGCTGTCTATCAAAGAATCCTTAATTTGTATGGTACCTGCATCTGCCTGTTCCAAAAAATTGATACAGCGAAGCAGGGTGGATTTTCCGACACCGGAGGGACCGATGAGAGCAAGCACCTCTCCTGCCTGCAGATCCAAATCAATACCCTCCAGCACGGAAAGTTCACCGAATTTTTTATGTAAATTCCTTACTTTTAGCACACTGTTCCTCTTTCTACATCCTTGCTTGCAATTTTCTTTCTACTACCGCCTCCAAACGCTCCAATGCCAGAATAATCAGCCAATATACCATCATCAATAGCATATAAGCTTCAAAATAGTTAAACGTAACGGAAGCCCGCATGGAGGTTACCGCCGTAATTTCAATAACGCCGATGGTAAATGCCACGGAACTGCCCTTTACAATATCCACCAGGTTGTTGAACAAGGAGGGGACAGCTACCCGAAAGGCTTGGGGTAATATGATGCGCAGCATGGTCTGCATCTGTGTCATGCCGTGTGCCAATGCCGCCTCTGTCTGCCCTTTCGGCACAGCCAGGATAGAGCCTCTTACCACCTCTTTCATATATGCCGCCGCATTTAGGGTCAGACCTGCAACGCAAACCTGATAGGCGGGTATGGAGCGCAGAATCGGTACAAAGGTCGGTATGCCGAAGTACAGCAAAAAGAGCTGGGGTATCAATGGCGTACCGCGAAAAAAGGATACATAGCAGGCAAAAAACTGCTTCAATATCGGAATGTTCAAATATTCCACAATCACAATCAAAACCGCCAGGCATAAGGCAAGAATAAAAGCAAAGAAGGTCAATGACAAAGTAAGGGGTAAGGCGTGTATGATGGAACGAAGAAGTCCCGCTGAAAACCCGATATCCATATTCTCTCTCTTTTTTACTCTGCTGTTGAAGAAATATCCACACCAAACCATTTCTCGGAAAGCTGTTTCAAGGTTCCGTCCTCACGCATTTCGATCAGAGTTTTGGATACCATCTCGGACAGCTGCTTTCCCTTTTCGTCTTTAACAAAGGGGTAAACATCATTTTCAATAAAGGTAGTATCGCCCAAAATTTTCAGATTATCCACCTCCTGTACAGTCAGCATACAGGAAGTTTTGGAACGAGGCCAAACATCGCACCTTCCCAGAACAACCTCCTGCACAGACATTCCGTCAAAGAAAATCGGCTCCAGGCTGACTCCGTATTGCTCTTTAATCTTCTCTACAACTATTTCATCCGTGGAGTTGGGTTCACAGGAAATAGTCATGCCGTCTTTTAAATCACTCATGGACTGCAAAGCCGTATTGTCTTCTCTGGCAAGCAAAGAATATACATTATAGGCGTAAGGCTCGGACATATAGTATTTTTCCGCTCTTTCCGGCGTATAAGATACCTGATTGCCGATGGTGTCCAGACGTTTATCAGCCAGAGAAACCCAAAGAGCGTCCCAGTCCATAATCTGGTATTCAATGGTATAGCCGGTTCTCTTTCCGATTTCCATCCATATATCATAATCATAGCCGGATAATTTTCCGTTTTCATCCGTTTGTATCCAGCCGGGAACCTTGGCGTCACAGCCTACACGAATCACCTTTTGACTGTCTGCCGTATTTGTGCCTGCACAGGCACTCAAAACCAAAGCGCTCACTGCCGCAAGCACCGTCATGACTCCTCTTCTTTTCATTAGCGTTTACCTCCTGCTTTTTCCAGAATATTTTTAAAATGACTGTTGACAAGAAGCTTGGACAGTATCAGGGAAACCAGTATACAGGATACAATCTTATCCACCAGATTTCCCGTTACGGCGCCCCAATATGTGGATGTAACCATATTCTGTCCCGCCTTGCGCAGAGCCATAATCAGAATGTCCGTTCCGGAACCCGTAAGCCCCCCGAAGAGGAAAATACGAATCGGCGCACCAATCATCGGACATACAACAGCCAGTAAAACACCGGCAATCAGAGCCTTGACAAGACCGAAGCTTCTGTTTGTACCGGCCTTTGCCACCAGCGAAACCACCACAGCCACGGCCACATTTACCAGGGCAAAAGGGATTGCCGTGAAACTTCCTATAACACCCATTAAAAGATTGGTACATACACCGGTTAGAATACCGTAGCGCATACCGAATAAGGCGGCAATAAAAATGGTTCCCATGGTGTCCAAAAAAAGAAGCGGAATTTTTAAAGCCGATACCGCCTGTCCCAGAACCACATTGATAATGACCGCAAATGCACAAATAACCAAAATGAAAACTTTTCCGTCTTTTTTACTCATTTTCTTTTCCTCATCCCAAAAAAATATTCATGATTTCGTGGATACCGTCTTCTTTACCCTCCTCGTAGCATACCGGTACCTCCGCATATTTTTGATGAAAGCCTGCATTCTGCAATGCTTCACATAAGACCTCCATCAGCACGCCCCGTCTGTTTTGCAGCGCGCAATTCGGGCTTTCGGCAATCCCGATCACCCCTAAATACGTATACCCCTCTTCCCGATACATCCTCAGCTGTACCAGTATCGGCAGCACAAGTTCCCTACAGGCCTTTCTGTACCCTTTGATACCTTGATAGTCCTCATAGCTCATAGGCTTCCTGTCAGCTCCTTGCAGCAAAAACTCCGGACAAGGCAGTTGTATAAACGCTATGCCCTCATCAATCAACCGCTTCACAAAAGGATAGGCGCCTCTTGCCCGCTCCAGACCGTGCACAACCGCATTTTGGTTTATAATACAGTGAGATATCAGCAATATCTTCTTATCCGGAAAAATAACCCTTCACCTCCCCTTTGTCTTTATTTTCCCATCATCATAGCATAAGTCCCGGAAGCTTGCTATACTATTGTTTGAATTTTATGAAAAATTCCGACATATATCAGTTTATTTATAAATTTGTTCTATTTGCAAATAAGATTTATAAATTTCATCTATGACGATTCAATCAATTTGCACAAAGAAAAAAAGAAGTATCCGCCCTTCATTCGCGTTTACTTCTTTTTACATTAAATATTCGTATATATATCTATATCCGCTGGACTTATCTTACGCCTCGTCCGCAGCATCGGAAGCTTCTTCAGAAGCTTCCTCTTTTTCCGGTACCAGCAAAGCCTTGATGCTCAAGGAAATCTTCTTATCTTCTTCATTGAAGTCAACAACCTTTGCTTCTATGATATCATTTACCTTTAAAACATCGGAAGGCTTCTCCACGTGCTCACGGCTGATTTGAGAAACATGCAGGAGTGCGTCAACGCCGTCTTCCAACTCCACAAAAGCACCGAAGTCCGTCATACGTGCCACACGACCCTTTACAATATTGCCGATGCCGTACTTATTCGCTGCATCCGCCCACGGGTTCAAATCAGGGAAGCGCAGTGAAAGCGCAATCTTCTCACCCTGAATATCCTTAATGAAAGCCTTCACCATGTCACCGGATTTGAAAACCTTTTTCGGATTTTCCACACGTCCCCAACTCATTTCGGAAATATGCAAAAGTCCGTCCGCTCCGCCGAGATCAATAAAGGCACCGAAATCCGTTACATTCTTAACACTTCCCTCAATCACATCACCCACTTGAATTCTGTCAAAGAGTTCCTTGGCAAGCGCCGCCTTCCTTGCTACCAAAAGTTGCTTGCGGTCGCCGATAACCCGTCTTCTGCGCGGATTGAACTCGGTGATGACAAATTCAATCTCCTGGTCCTGGTACTTGTGCAAATCCCGCTCATAGCCATCTGATACAAGGCTTGCCGGAATGAATACTCTGGCTTCTTCCACGCTTACGCTCAAACCGCCGTCCACAACTGCAGCTACCTTTGCCGTAAGAACCTCCTGATTGTTAAAAGCCTCTTCCAGCCTCTTATTGCCCTTATCTGCCGCAAGTCTTCTGTAAGAAAGAACAACCTGCCCATCTCCGTCATTCACCTTCAGTACCTTCGCTGTAATTTCATCACCCTCGTGTACCACAGTCGAAAGGTCAAGACTGTTGTTGTTGGTGTATTCGCTGCGACTGATGATTCCGTCTAACTTGTAACCGATGTTCAGGGTGATACAATCCGGTTTCACACTGATTACAGTTCCAGTAACAACCTCTCCTGTGTGTATTGTCTTAAAAGACTCTTCTAACATTTGTTCAAAACTAAGATCTGACATTATTTTGAACCTCCTCGATAATATGTTTTGGGGTCGATGCCCCTGCTGTAATGCCTACACTTTGCACATTTTCTAAAGCTTTCTTATCAAGATCTGCTAGCGTTTGTATAAAGATTGTATGGTCACACTCTTTTTTACAAATCTCCACAAGTTTACCGGTGTTTGAACTACTCTTGTCACCAATAACGATCATCGCGTCGACTCCCTTAGCGATATCAGCTGCCTCCCGCTGACGCTCATGCGTTGCATTGCAAATAGTGTTAAAGCACTTTATACTATAACCCAATTCCACAATTTTATCAACAATTTCTTTGAATTTTATATGATTATATGTTGTCTGTGCCACGATAGAGAGCTTTTTATCTTTCGGCAGATTTAAATGTAAAAACTCTTCCGGATCGTCAATGGCAAAGGTGTCCTGATTTCCCCAGCCTCGAATACCCTCTACCTCCGGATGCTTCGGATTCCCGATGATGACAACGCAGTCCCCCTGTGCCGCCTGTTTTTCTACAATGCGATGAATTTTTTTGACATAAGGGCAGGTGGCGTCCACCACTTCCAGCCCCGTTTTCATACAGTTTTCATGCACCGCCTTGGAAACACCGTGGGAACGTATCACCAGGGTTCCGGATTTGCCGGACTTTTTCAACTCTTCTACGTGCTCCGTTCCGTCGAGCACCTCTACCCCTTTTTCATGCATATCCTTGACCACTTCCTGGTTATGAATAATGGGACCGAGGGTATACACCTTTT
>JBGZHY010000038.1:0-2730 GCA_041848045.1 Lachnospiraceae bacterium | reverse complement strand
TACGCGTTTCTCCCAGGCAATAGGAGCACATTGCGCTCGGCATGGCAAAGCGCAGCTTCATGCCCTTTACCGAATCCACCTTTTTCCCCTCTTCTTCCAAAAGGGTGCTCAGCTCATAGGCTCCCTGTCCGCTCAAACCGTTCACATGCAAAATCCTTGCCTTGGGATTGACCATACCCACACGGGAGGCAAATACCTCCCTCTCCGCCTGGGATACGATATCCCCTTTGGTAATCACCACGATATCCGCAGATTTTAACATAGGACCGATTTTTTTCGGCGTATTGATGCCGGACAAATTGTCAATGACGCACACACCCTTAATCTCCTGTAAATAGGGCGAACAGCGGTTGCACAAACCTGCCGATTCCGTAATCAGCAGATCCAGTCCCTGTTGATTTCCCCAGCGTACCACATCTTCAATATTGGAAGCGAAAAAATGATCCGGACAAAGTCCGCCGGAAAGCCCCTTACGTACCGGTATACCCGCCTTTTCATACAACAGGTCGTCATCCGTATACAGACAGTCGAATTTCACCACTCCCACTTTTTTCCCCTTTTGTCGAAAAGCCTCTATGGTTTTTAAAATCACGGAGGTCTTGCCCGAACTTGGGGGCCCCGAAATAATCAGTAAATTCACACTATTCCTCCTGCTTTCCGTAAAATACCTCTTCCGCTTCCTTCAGTACCTTGGCAACATCATGCTCATGCAGAAAATCCCAGCCCGGCCATATAAATCTTTGCTCCGGGCTCAGACGGTTGTCGATTGCCGGATGGGTGCTCGGAAACTTTCCGTCCGCACTTAAGACCCTGCCCATTTCCTCGGAAAACAGGAAATCCAGCAAAGGCTGCAGCTTTTCCCTCTTCTCCTGCTTGCTGATGAAGAATATCGGGCTGGCAATGGCGCCCTCCTCCGGCCATACCGCCTTCATCGGTCCGTCCTCTTTGGCGGTAAAGCTGAAAAAGTAAGGCATAATCGTCACGGCGGCGGCATTTTGTTTATTCGCCGCCTGTCCCGCCTTAACCATCTGCGCCGGATGCATGCTGCCGAACATATTTCTGCCCAAAGCCCTTACGCCTTCTTTTCCGTATCTGCTCAACATTCCCAACAAAACGGCGTTAAATAAATCCAAATCCTTAGTCGGAATGGCAAGGCTGCCGGCAAACTCCGGTGCCAGCAAATCCTTCCAGCTGCGCGGGAACTTCCTGTCCCCCAAAACCTGTGTATTGACCATGAAAATGGCGGGCACTATGCCGATAATCCGATAAATTCCCTTCGGATCCCGCAAATCAATATTTTCATTTTGGAAAACAGGATTGATGTCCCCGCCGCCTGTCATATCGCGAAATACGCCCTGCTCTGCATAAGCGCCGATTTGGCTCTTATCAAAGAAAAAACCGTAGCCTGCGGACATATAAATATCTGCCAAATCCTGCGGGGACTTCGCCTTTTCCACATCTTCCTTCAGCCAGTCCAGTCCCATACTGGCGGATTGAAGCTCATAGTTGATGACGGTGGAACTGCTGTCCAGATAAGTCCCCAGCTTCTCCAGCATCTGCATCCGAATCGGACAGGGCAAAAGTCCCATCATCTTAATTTCTCCTGCCGCATCCTGCCGTACCGCTCTTGCCAGTCCGTCGGAGAGTTTTACCTGAGCCCCTTCGATTACGGCTACCATCTGCTCTTCAAAGCTTGCCACATCAATCTTTTTGCTTTTTAAAGCCAGCTCCACGCTTATGGTCTTTCCTAAGGTCTTGCGCAGCAAATCATTGCGCAAATTCTCAAATCCATGGTTGGCAAATAAATCTATCAAATCCGGATATTTCTCCGTTACGTCAAAAACTTTATCATGTATATCAAAATAGCGGTTCATTCTTGATCTCCCTTCGCTTTTTTAAATTAGTATATACTAACCTTTTTTAAATATCCGTAACATTCGTTACGTTGTCGAAATAAATAAAAAGGGAGAACACAGCCTGTACTGCTTCTCCCTTGTCTGTCTGCTGTTTTACTGTACTTCCTGTACAATGAAAATATCCTTGTACTGCACGCCGTAGGTATAGGCTTCTTTATTGGTTGCCAGGAACAGATCCACAACCTTTCCCTTTACGCCGGTATCCTCTACCGTGTACACAATATCGCTGTCCCCCACCAAAATCTTGGTTCCCGCAGGAATATAAGCCCAATCCGTTGCCACCGTATGGTTTAAGCTCGGCTTTACCCCTGTGGCGGTAATGTGATTCCCCTCTTCTTCCGGCGTAAATGCCGTCGTCTTATACTGACCGAGAGCCTGCACAACCTGATAAGTCTTGCCGCCGGATACCACCGTTCTTGCTGTCGGCACGGAAGAAGCCGTTTCCTCGACCTTTAAAATCTCACCCTTATCCGCCGCCGCTCCCTCATTGGCAAAGCTTGTCGGTGTAAAGCATGTGACGGCGGATTTGGAGGCAAAAAAGGTCAGCATAGAATACGAGGGTTTGACGCAGACCGGGCATTTTGCGGAAAAAATCAAAGAACTGGGTTATGAGGTAAAGGAATGAGAGCGGACGCCAAAACGGTATTGCGTCAACTAAAGACCGCCAGAGGACAGTTGGACGGCATCATGAAGATGGTGGAAGAGGACAGATACTGTATTGATATTTCCAACCAGCTTCTGGCAACCAGGGCGTTGCTGGCCCGGGTAAATGCCTTGGTGCTTGCGGGGCACCTGGAGGGCTGCCTGCAGGAAG
>JBGZHY010000037.1:0-6654 GCA_041848045.1 Lachnospiraceae bacterium | reverse complement strand
TTGTTTACGCCATTGTAGCACGTGTGTAGCCCAAATCATAAGGGGCATGATGATTTGACGTCATCCCCACCTTCCTCCAAGTTATCCCTGGCAGTCTCCCCAGAGTGCCCAGCTCTACCTGCTGGCTACTAAGGACAAGGGTTGCGCTCGTTGCGGGACTTAACCCAACATCTCACGACACGAGCTGACGACAACCATGCACCACCTGTATCCGTTGTCCCGAAAGACTACAAGCTTTACCTCGTATTCAACGGTATGTCAAGATTTGGTAAGGTTCTTCGCGTTGCTTCGAATTAAACCACATGCTCCACCGCTTGTGCGGGTCCCCGTCAATTCCTTTGAGTTTCATTCTTGCGAACGTACTCCCCAGGTGGAATACTTATTGCGTTTGCGACGGCACCGAAGGGTTAATCCCCCCGACACCTAGTATTCATCGTTTACCGCGTGGACTACCAGGGTATCTAATCCTGTTTGCTCCCCACGCCTTCGAGCCTCAACGTCAGTTATCGTCCAGTAAGCCGCCTTCGCCACCGGTGTTCCTCCCAATATCTACGCATTTCACCGCTACACTGGGAATTCCACTTACCTCTCCGACACTCCAGTTCTACAGTTTCCAAAGCAGTTCCGGGGTTGAGCCCCGGGCTTTCACTTCAGACTTGCTTAACCGTCTACGCTCCCTTTACACCCAGTAAATCCGGATAACGCTTGCCCCCTACGTATTACCGCGGCTGCTGGCACGTAGTTAGCCGGGGCTTCTTAGTCAGGTACCGTCATCTTCTTCCCTGCTGATAGAGCTTTACATACCGAAATACTTCTTCACTCACGCGGCGTCGCTGGATCAGGGTTCCCCCCATTGTCCAATATTCCCCACTGCTGCCTCCCGTAGGAGTTTGGGCCGTGTCTCAGTCCCAATGTGGCCGATCACCCTCTCAGGTCGGCTACTGATCGTCGACTTGGTAGGCCGCTACCCTACCAACTATCTAATCAGACGCAGGTCCATCTCATACCGATAAATCTTTTACCTCCGCAGCATGCGCTGCCGGGGTCTTATGCGGTATTAGCAGTAGTTTCCCACTGTTATCCCCCTGTATGAGGCAGGTTACCCACGCGTTACTCACCCGTCCGCCACTATCTTCTTACTTCCTTTGACCGAAGTCGCATTCCGTAAGAAAACCGTTCGACTTGCATGTGTTAAGCACGCCGCCAGCGTTCATCCTGAGCCAGGATCAAACTCTCATCTTAAAGTTCTTCCTTCGTCAATTGCACTGGCAATTATCCTTTTTAACTTACTGTTAAAGGTTTTACATTCTTCTTGAAATTTTTCTCTCCCTTACCGCTACCCCAGTAACGGCAAGTACGAAATTTCAGGGTTATGTGTACTGTTTAATCTTTGATTTTCAAGGTGCTTTTGTGTTGTTGCACCACAACAGTGCAACTTCTATATGATAACCGATGGTCATCACATTGTCAACATCTTTTTCCTGTTTCAGCCGGAAACTTACGTCAGAAAAAATGAAACTTTCTCTTTCCTCTATATTCCCGGAACAGGGCAGAAAAAAAGATGCATAAACGCCCTAAAACAAGGGTGTTTATACATCTTAAAATAAAGCCAAGGCTTTGTCAATATGCTATCCTAAAATATTCCGTATAAACTTTTTTTCATCAATGTGCTGAGCAAATTGTTATCAAAAATAAAGCTTAAAATACTGCTTTTCGTTATGCTTTCCATCAGCATGGCTCCCCAGCTTGTACCCGACATGGCTCCAATAAAAAGAAAAATAATCCACAATATCATCAGGCCGTTTGCCAGTCCAAGCACAGCTCCTGCAATCTGATTCAAACCGTGTATAACCGGTATTTTCGCAAAAACATCCAAAACTTCCATCAGTATATGCAGAATAATCCACACCAGCACACAGGTGATGACGAACACAATAATGTTCAGCACAACATTACTGATATATTTGGATACATATTCTTTAAAATCCTCAACACCCAGAAGCTCATATATCGCACTTCGATTATTTTCGGAGATATTCTTCTTCATATCCTTCGGAATATGCAGTGTCGCAATCGCCTCCTCCTGTCCCCGGCTGTCCTGTACCGCATCCCCCGATATATTCTCCATTCCGATATTATCCAAAAGCATCTGATGAATGCCGGATTCAATGCCTGTTTTCTCTTTCACAAAACCATGAAGGCTCGGAAACAAAATGCTGCTGATTGCCAGGGTCAGCAATAAAGAAAGCATAGACACCGCCAACCTGAAAAATCCTTTTTTGTGCCCATACAGCATCATGCCGCAAAGATAAGCCAAAATCGCAATAAGCAGGGCATTGTTTACTAACCATCCTATCATAGATTAAAATGTTCCTTCTTCAAAATCAACTTGTCATCTTTATCATACTTTTTGTCCAGTGTCAGAGCACTTTTTATACTCTTAAGCAGCGGCGGCTTTTCCGCTCTGTCCGCCACTTCCGTAATCAAAGCCTCCGCGTTTTTCCTGGTCAGGGGTATCCGCTCTTCCTGCATAATTTCTATTCTTTCATACAGGGCAAGCATATTCTTCCCGTCAATCACACAGTCTATTCCTGTGGCGTACTCTTCGGCATATCTGGCAAAATCATCAATACCCAACTCCTCTATCTCATACTGGTAATGGGCATCTCTTGGCGGCTCCTTTGCAGAAACAAGAGGCTTTTCCGTTTCTTTTCCTGCCTCCGGCAACCTTATCTCCTGAGTTTCCGAATGTCTTCTAGGCTCTTTTTCCAAAAGCTGTGCTGCCTCTGCCGATTCCGGATTACGCAAAGCGCCCATCTGCAGCTGGTTGTCTACCAGAACAAGATACACATCCTTTTCCTTGCTGATTTTCTCCAAATACGCCAGCTTATCCCTGTTCAAATCTCCCGCTTCCTCAACAATCAAATCCTTTCCGACAATCTTCTCGACAATTTCTTCCAGATTCTTTTCATTGAGCTTAGAGGCCTTGATTTTAATAATCTGCCGCTTCTCCCCGCTTGCCGCATGCAAATCCTTCAAACAAGCCATAGCCTTTTCGGCATAAAGCTTATAGTCATTCTCAACCAGATACAGCAGTCTGTCCTTCGCTTCGGCTTTTTCCTCAAGGGCTTCTTCCGCTCTTTCCGTCGCCCTTTCCTGTACCTCTGCTTCCGGTTCGGGCTGCAAAACGGGAACGGACTCTTCTTCCGACAAAAGTTCTTCTTCTATTTCAAGCTCTTCCTCTGCCGAAGCTTCCTGCTCCTCCTCTTCATCCTCACAGATACTGATGGTTATTCTCTCTTCTGCCGCTTTCGGCAACTCCGGTAAGACCTCTTCTTCGGCAGGGTCTTCCGAAGCTTCCTCAACTTCCTCGCCGTCCCCCTCAAGCAATTCCTCCGCTTCATCCTCCGGCAACTGTACAGGCTCCTCTTCTTCCCACTCTTCTTCACCGGCAAGGATTCGCAAATCTTTGGATATGGCGGCAAACTCTTCTTCCGGATAATCCTCTGTAATCTCCGGAACTTCATTTTCCTTCTGCTCTGTAAAAGCTTCATTTTCCAGAGCCTGCATGTGCCTTGCGATTTCCTCGTCCAGCTCCCGCATGTCTTCTATCTCTTCTTCATTTGGCGGCTCCAATGTAAATCCGTCGATGATTTCTTCTCTGGCATACAGATGCGCCTCGATCTCCTCCATGCTGCCTGTCGGTCCCGCAAACTCTTCCTCAACCGCACGGAGCTTGTCCTCCTGCTGCTCTCTGTGCTCTAGCAGGCTTCTTTGATAATCATTTAAGGCAAAACCCAACTTACCGGTTTTCAGCTGCAAAGCCTTATCCACATACTGGCCGATTCCAAACATCAGAATAATATTATCGCAGGCTCTCACACATTCTTCCTGCATGCCTGCATCGTAATACAGCTCCGCCAGCTCATACATATACTTTTCATCCAGCTCCCTGGCATTGAAGTGCTCCAAAGCTTGTATTCTTTGTGCCACAGGTGCCCGTTTTGCACTGAGGATATAGTAGCGCAGCAAAAAAATACGGGAATCGTTGCCGGCAATATCTTCAAATTCCTTATAATATGCCTCCGCTTCCTCCAAACTTCCCTCTTTAATGGCAAGTTCAACCAGCTTGTACAAAAATCTCCGCCCCAGACCGGAACGCTCATACGCCAAAAGCAGAATCTCTTTTGCTTCTCCGTACTCCAAATTATTCTCATATACCTCGGATACCACCTGCAAAAGCTTGGAGTCCTGCACTCTTCTCCAGTCAATCGTATCCGCAATTTTCATGGCATTGCCATAATCTCCCGTCTTAGCAAGCTTTTTCAACTGCTCGACCTTGATGCTAAAATCATACTTATCCATATTTATGCTCCCTATTATATAGCAGATAAATCTACTTTCATTTCATTCATCAAAGCTCCACACGTCCATCCAACGCTCTCAGCAAAGTCACTTCGTCTATATATTCCAAATCTCCTCCGACCGGTACACCGCTGGCAATACGGCTGACCTTAATGCCGGCAGGCTTTACCAGTTTTGCAATATACATTGCCGTCGTTTCTCCCTCTAAATTGGAGTTGGTTGCGATAATCACCTCTTCCACATCCCCCTCCAATCGCTGCATCAGTTCCTTCAGCTTGATATCCGCCGGTCCTATTCCCAGCATCGGAGAAATCGCACCGTGCAGAACATGATAGACGCCGTCATATTTTCCCGTTTTCTCATACGCCGCCAAATCCCTGGTATTTTCCACCACCATAATGGTTTTGTGATCTCTCTTGCTGCTTTTGCATATCGGACAAAGCTCACTGTCTGTCAAGGTAAAACAAGACTGGCAATAATTCACATTGCGCTTGGCATCCAGAAGTGCCCCGGAAAGCGCCGCAACCTGGTCCTCCCCCATGTTGATAATATGAAAGGCCAATCTCTGCGCAGACTTGGAACCGATACCCGGTAATTTTGACAACTCCCCAATCAATTTCGTTATATGACTGCTATAATAATCCATTTTAGAATGGTAATCCTCCGCCCAGACCGCCGGTCAGCTTACCCATCACTGCCTGGTTTTCTTCTTCCATCTTTCTGAAGGCCTCATTGCCCGCCGCCATCACAAGATCCTCCAGCATCTCTATATCATCCAGATCCACAGCGTCCTTATCAATGCTGACTTTTACAATTTCTTTCTTTCCGGATACGGTAATACTGACTGCGCCGCCCCCCGCTGTGGCTGTATACTCTTTTGTTTCCAGCTCCTTTTGCTGCTCTTCCATCTGCTTCTGCATTTTTTGCGCCTGTTTCAGCAAATTATTCATATTGCCGGGCATCATTCCCCCCGGAAAACCACCACGTTTTGACATTCCATCCTCCATCATCACAGTATCTGTTTTATTCTGACTTTTTATTTTAACATATTCCCGTTAATATGCAAATACTAGTCTTCTATATCTATATCAAACTTTATCTTGTCCATCAAGTATTCTTTGCTGACATAGGTAATCACCTGCTTGTCTTCTCGTTCTTTCAGCTCCGTGCGAAAAACAAAGCTTTTTTGGTACTCTCTTTCCACCAAGTCCCTCAATTCCTGTATTTTTTCTTCTTTGCTCGCCAGGTTGTACATAGAGGAGCTCAAAAAGATAATGGTCATTGCCGTATCGTCAAAGGCTTCTATCCTGGTGTCTTTAAACAAAGCTGCCGAACCTCCCCCCAGGGAAGAAGTGATTTTTGCCCAGTCTTTTTTTAAACGCATCAAATCCTCGTAAGTGGCCTTCTCCAGAGAAATTTCCCTTTTGCCGGTCAACGCTTCTTTTCGAGGTAAAGAAAGCTTTGCTTCACTCTCCGTATCCTGTACGGAAAGCCGGAGCGCACCCTGCTGCACCGCCTTTTCCAGCCTTGCAAGTCTATCCAGAATCGCTTCTTTACTTTCTTCCATTGCCGGCGTCAGCAACTGTATCATCGCCAATTCCAGCAAAACTCTCTTCTGAGAAGAATAACGCAGGTTGTTGTGCAGCTCGGACAAAACCCTGATAAAGCGCATCAGACTTTCTCCGGATGTCGCCGCAGCCGTTTCCGCCATTTTGTCTATACTTTCTCTTGATGCATCTATCATTTTATAAGCTTCATCTCCGGACTTGAGCAAAAGTAAATTACGCAAATACCATAAAAAATCGCCGATAAACTGTGCCAAATCCCGCCCGCTCAATACCAAATGCTCAATGTGCTCCAAAACCTTAAGGGTGTCCTGCAGGTGAACGGCATGAAACAGATTTGCAAACTCCTCGTTATCACTGCTGCCCAAAACATCCAGCACATCCTCATAGCTGATGTGTTCCTGCGGGTGAAAAGCGACGCATTCATCCAGAAGACTTAAGGCGTCACGCAAAGCGCCGTCCGCATTTTTGGCTATATGCAGCAAGGCTCTTTCCTCTATGTCAATGCCTTCCCCCGCGCACAAATCCCGCAGTCTTCCCGCTATGGTGTCCACGCTGATTCTTTTAAAATCATACCTTTGGCAGCGCGACAAAACGGTAACCGGAATCTTATGGGCTTCCGTTGTCGCCAGTATAAAAATCACATAGGACGGCGGTTCCTCCAGGGTTTTCAACAAGGCGTTGAAAGCCTGATTGGAAAGCATATGCACCTCGTCAATAATGA
>JBGZHY010000036.1:0-13148 GCA_041848045.1 Lachnospiraceae bacterium | reverse complement strand
TCTTCCGAGGAAGAAACCTATAAAAAATACAAGTATAATGATAATACAAATGTTAATCAATAAAGTGTTTCTTTTGTAAGATTTTCTCCTCTGTGTTCTCATATAAGCCTCCCGAAAATGTTTTCGATGAAATGTATGTTCGATTTATATAATATAATACATTTGTTCGCTTGTCAAGATTTGTTCGATGAAAAGTTCGGTTTTTGTTTGCATTTCCGTTCGATATATGTTAGAATATAAAACATCAAAATGAAACGGCGAACTTCGCAGGATATAAGGAGTTTTTATGTCAAAGGAAAGATTAACAGCAAAACAACAGCAGATTTTAAAGATTATCAAAACATCCATTTTGGAAAAAGGTTATCCGCCTTCCGTTCGGGAAATGTGTACTGCCGTAGGTTTGAGTTCCACCTCATCCGTACATGCCCATTTGGAGGCTTTGGAAAAGAAAGGATATATCAAAAAAGATCCTTCCAAGCCGAGGACCATTGAGATTATGGACGATACCTTTAACTTAAACAGAAGGGAAATCGTCAATGTTCCTTTATTGGGAGATGTGGCGGCGGGAGAACCTATTTTTGCGGCGGAGAATATCAGCAATTATTATCCGATGCCGGTAGACATGCTGCCGAATGCCGAGATTTTTATGCTGAATGTAAAGGGCGACTCCATGATGAATGTCGGTATTTATCATGGGGATAAGATTATCGTTTCCAAACAAAATACTGCCAATAACGGCGAGATTGTTGTGGCTATGGTGGATGACAGCGCTACGGTTAAGCGCTTTTACAGAGAAAAGAATCATTTCCGCCTGAAACCGGAGAATGATGCTATGGAAGATATTATTGTAAAGGACCTGGAGATTATCGGCAAAGTAGTCGGTCTTCTTCGTATGCTGTAAGACTCGCTGCTTTTACCGGAGAGGCTTATGCCTTTTTGTAATACAACAGACGGAGCGCTTCTGCACTCCGCCTGTTGTGTGATATTAAATGTTTTCTACTACTTTTCCGTCCATCCAGATTCTCTCCAAATTATAGAAGAAACGGTCCTCTTTATCGAATAAGTGAATAACAACATCACCGTAATCCAAAAGTACCCATGTGGCATTACGATTTCCTTCGATTTGCTTGATGTGTACGCCGGATTTTGCCAGCTGTTCCTGTACCGCATCGCTGATGGCCTGCAGCTGATTGACGTTGTTAGCGCTTGCAATCAGAAAATAGTCCGCAATAATGCTGACATTGCTAATATCGATTACTTTGATGTTCTCCCCCTGCTTCTCATCAATAACATCATGGGCTATCTTTGCAATTTCTCTACTTGTCATAGATTCCGTTCACCTCCAAATCCTTTAAACATTCCAAAGTGTTTCTGTTGATATATACATTCTTGCCGCGAAGATACTCTACCGTATCTTTAACAATTAAATATACGGTATAACGCAGATCCTTAAATGCAGTTTCACGAATAAGCGCCAAATGTTGAGCTTTATGGCGTGAAGGCTCAATATAATCCGCTATAAAAATAATTTTATCCAGCGTAGACATAAAGGCGGCGCCTGTTGTGTGTAAACGTATGGCTGATAAAATTTCTTCATCGCTTATCCCGTAATGATACTTTGCCAACAACGCTCCGCAGGGAGCGTGTAAAACCTGGGGAGATTTCAAATGGTCTTCCGGTAATTGTTCACAATATTCTGCACATAAGGAAAGCATGGCGTCCAAAGATAAATGTTTTGCACAATCATGCAAAAGTCCTGCCAGAAAGGCCTTTTCCATATCAAATTTATGCGCCATTGCCAAGGCTGCAGCGGTATAACTGACGCCTAAGCTATGCTCAAATCTGTCCTTTGACAGCACAGTCTGTAATTTTTGGCAGATTTCCCGATATTTTTCTTGCATACTCTTCTCTCACGATATATATAATTGCTTTTCTTTTATATATTCCAATACTCTTTCATCAATCATATCATTATTTTTTGTATTTTGAAAGAGATTTTTCTTGATGTTTCCACGTATTTCTGTGGAAGAGATATTTATTTGAGGAAGATTTAAGATAAATATTTTACATTGGTACAAATTCTCATATTCCTTTTGCAGCTTCCGTAACTCTTCGTGCTCCTGTTCATACGCTCTGTCAATCACCACCAAAGTTGCCAAGGAAAAAATCTTTTCATATTGGTACCAGGTTTTGATTTCAAAAAGGGAATCAGCCCCCATAATAAAATAAAACTCATCTGTCGGATACATCTTACGGACTAAGGCCAGGCTTACGCTGGTATAGGAATGTTCGCTTCTCCCCGCCTCCAGTTCACAGATTTTAAATTGGGGATAATGTAAAAGCGCCAATTCCAACATATCCAAACGTTCCTCATAGCTGCTGATTTTGGTATTCGCCTTATGCGGAGGATGATAGCTTGGCATAAACCACACTTCATCCAAGGACAATTCCCTTTGTGCCGCCAGGGCTATCTCAATGTGCGCTTTATGTACAGGATCAAAGGTACCTCCCAGTATGCCGATTTTCATATCTTTTATTTCAACACAATCTTTCTTTTTTCCTGATTATCCGCCTGCTTATATAAAACAATTTTTTTTCCGATAACCTGTACAAGCTCTGACCTGGTGTGGGCAGCAATATAGACAGCCATCTCCTTCGGGTCCTCCGGGCAGTTTTTCAAAACACCGATTTTAATCAACTCCCTGGCCTCCAAAGCTTCCTTTATCGCTTCGATCCATTCCTCGCTTAATGCGGACTTGCCGATATTGAAAATCGGATCGATATTCATGGCAAGTCCTTTTAAATATGCTCTTTGCTTACTTGTCATATTCCCTCTTTATTTATAATAATCAAACTCATGCCCATACATACGAACGGTATCGCCTTCTCGGATGCCCATCTCTTCCAAATCTGCCAGTATCCCTGAATTTTTCAAGAATTTCTGGAAAAAGTCAAAACCTTTTTCGGAGTCAAGATTTGTATAGCCCAACATTTTTTCTATTCTTGGGCCTTCTACAATATAAACTCCTTCTTCGACGCTGATGGTATACGGCAGATCTCTGTCGGAGCTGTAATCCACCTCAAATTCCTTCGGAAAGATGATGGATTCTTTCGGTACCGTTTGTAAAAGGGCATGGATACCGTACAGTAGCTCCTTGATTCCTTTGCCGCTGACACCGGAAATCGGATAAACCATGATATTCGGTTCGAAGTTTTCTCGAAGCGCCCGGATGCTGTCCTCAGTATTTTCGCTCATCAAATCCACCTTGTTTGCTGCAATTAAGGCGGGCTTTTTCAATAATCCGGCGTCATAATTTTCCAATTCCCGCATGATGCTTTGAATATCATCCACGGGATTTCGTCCCTCCGTTCCGGCAATATCCACCACATGAACCAAAACCTTACAACGTTCAATGTGACGCAGGAAATCATGCCCAAGACCAAGGCCTTGACTTGCACCCTCAATCAAGCCCGGAATATCCGCCATGACAAAACCTCCGCCATCCAAGTCCACCACTCCCAGATAAGGGTTTAAGGTGGTAAAATGATAGTTTGCAATCTTCGGTCTTGCATTGCTGACACGGGACAAAAGGGTTGATTTTCCCACATTTGGATAGCCCACCAATCCCACGTCGGCAATCACCTTCAATTCCAGGGTGACGAACATTTCAACGCCGTTTTGTCCCGGCCTTGCGAATTTGGGAACCTGCATGGTGGCGGTGGCAAAATTCATATTGCCCAAGCCGCCCTTTCCCCCCCGTAGTACAAGCTCACGCTGTGTATTTCCGGACATATCAGCAATAACCTTGCCCGTTTCAAAGTCCTTAATGAGGGTACCTTCCGGAACTTTTATAATTAAGTCCTTGGCATCTTTTCCATGACATTTTCTTTTTCCGCCGGGCTCTCCGTCCTTGGCAATATATTTTCTGGTATGGCGAAAATCCACCAGGGTATTCAACCCCTTATCCACTTCAAAGATAATACTGCCGCCTCGTCCGCCATCGCCGCCATCGGGACCTCCCGCCGCAACAAAAAGCTCTCTTCGGAAACTGACATGCCCATCTCCGCCTTTTCCTGACTTGATAAATATTTTTGCACGATCTGCAAACATATAAACTCCTTATCTGATAAAGCTTTATACAGACAAAAAAGCTCCATACAAATGGTTTGTATGAAGCCCTTCCATTACTCGTTTATCACTCTTGGATATACAGAAACTTGTTTTCTATCTCTGCCTTTTCTTTCAAAACGAACTACGCCGTCCACAGTAGCAAACAAAGTATCATCTCCGCCGCGTCCGACATTAACGCCCGGATGAATCTTTGTTCCGCGCTGTCTGTAAAGAATATTTCCGGCTAATACGAACTGACCATCTGCTCTTTTGGCACCCAATCTTTTGGATTCGGAATCACGTCCGTTCTTGGTGGAACCAACTCCCTTTTTATGAGCAAATAATTGAAGGTTCATCTTTAACATATTATTTCACCTCCTGAAATTGAATATTAACATACATACTGCCATATTGCTCCTGAATACCTTGGATACCAAGAATACAGGATTTTAATAATAATTTGGAATCTGCGCCGGCTTCCTCGCCCAGTTGAAAAAGAAGATATGCCCCCTCTTCCTTCACCTCCGCCGTAAAAGCGTCATCCGTGAAATGCTCCACGGAATTGAGCAAATTGATTCCCAATACGGAAACTGCCGCACATACAATGTCTTCGCCCTCTTCGGCAAAACCTGCATGCCCTTCCAGCAAAATGCCGCAAGGCTCTTTTTCCAAATTCCGGTACACTGTCACCTGAAGCATAACTAAGCGTTGATTTTCTCAATCTTTACAACGCTGATTTGCTGTCTATGACCGTTCTTCTTGTGGTATCCGCTTTTTCTCTTGTACTTATATACAATCACTTTTTTCGCTTTTGTATTAGAAATAATCTTTGCAGATACGCTTGCTCCTGCGACTGTCGGAGCACCTACCTTTAACTCGCCGTCATGAACAGCCAGGACAGAATCAAAATTTACGTTCTCTCCCACTTCAAGACCGAGCTTCTCTACTCTAATGACATCGCCCTCAGATACTTTATACTGCTTACCGCCTGTTGCAATAATTGCGTACATCTTATGGACCTCCTTTTCATCATTACTCGCCAATATCGGTGCCTTACGGACTTCAACCTGATTGAGCGGCATACCGTATAATCTTAACACCGGCTATTTCATATGTCAATACCAAGGCTCTAAAAAGAGAAATAAATTCCCTGATTTATTTTGCCTGAATATAGGATTTTGCCGTCAAAAGCTCCGCACATAACAAGGATCCGCCTGCGGCACCTCTTAAGGTATTGTGTGAGAGTCCTACAAACTTAAAGTCATAAATACCGTCCTCACGAATACGGCCGATGGAAATACCCATTCCGTTTTCATATTGTACATCTTCTTTGACTTGCGGCCTGTTATCCTCCTCCAAATACTGTATAAACTGCTTCGGCGCGCTCGGCAAGGCAAGCTTCTGCGGTTCTCCCTTGAAGTCCCGCAGCTTTTGTATCAGATCTTCCTTACTCGGCTTCTTTCTGAATTTCACAAATACTGCCGCCGTATGCCCATCCAAAACAGGCACGCGGATACATTGACAGCTGATTTTCGGTTCTGATGCAGGAACAATTTCCTCACCTTCAATTTTCCCCCAGATACGCAGGGGTTCTTTTTCGGACTTTTCTTCTTCTCCGCCGATATAAGGAATGATATTCTCCACCATCTCCGGCCATTCCACAAAGGTCTTTCCCGCTCCGGAAATTGCCTGATAGGTACAAACCACCACTTCATAAGGCTCAAATTCTTTCCAGGCACTGAGTACGGGAGCATAGCTCTGAATGGAACAATTCGGTTTCACCGCAACAAAGCCTCTTTTCGTCCCCAGCCTCTTTCTTTGGGCGGCAATAATTTCGAAATGTTCCGGATTAAGTTCCGGAATAACCATCGGAACATCCTTTGTCCAGCGATGTGCGGAATTATTGGAAACCACCGGTGTTTCCGTCTTGGCATAGGCATCCTCTATCGCCTTGATTTCCTCCTTACTCATATCCACTGCCGAAAATACAAAATCTACCAAGGCAGCTACTTTTTCCACGTCATTAACATTCATCACTCGCAAATCGGCAGCCTGCTTCGGCATTGCCGTTGGCATCTTCCATCTGTCCCCGACTGCTTCGGCGTAGGTTTTTCCTGCACTGTTGGGGCTGGCAGCTACCACCGTAAGTTCATACCATGGATGTCCGTCCAATAAGGAAACAAATCTCTGGCCAACCATACCCGTTGCACCAAGCACACCAACACGTAATTTTTTTTCCATAAGTATTCCTCATTTCTGCTTTTCAGTAAGCAAGTATCTCTGTTTTTATTGTCAACAGCATTTATACTAAACGAAAGGAGATAAAAAAGCAAGGCTTTTTTTCGCCTGTGACATACATTTGTTTTTCTGACAAGAACAATCAGGCATTTTCTGTCAGCTCTATACAGCTACATCCCGATACGTTTCATCTTTAGCAAAAGCCGCGGCAACATAGGAACAAAGGGGCCTTATCTTCAAATTTTCAGCTCTGGCAAAGCTGACGAGAGTATCCAGCAGCTTCTTTGCCACACCCTGCCCCCGCAGACTTTCATCAACAATGGTGTGCTCCACCGCAATGCAGTCTGCCGATTCGTAGCGATAGGTAATCTTGGCAAGAAGCTCCCTATTTTCATTTCGATATACAATCATTCCTTCTTCGTGTTGAAATTCCATGGTTTAGCCCTTCTTTCTTGATGAATATGATAAAATAAGAAGCCGGTGTAAACCGACCTCTCCGTACTTAGCTTATTTGAACTTTTACCGCTTCTTCCGGAAAAAAGCTGTTTTTTAAATCATAGATATTATGTCCGGTGGATTCTCCCAGATACTTACCGCGATGAGAATAGCAGCGAATAAAACGATTGGTGTCAATACTGGACCAATGCTCAATATCCCAAACGATGTAACCGTCATCGTCCGTCTTCTCCTTGTCAAGGAACAAATCCACCTGTCTGCCTGCTCTCATGATTTCAATTAAATCATCCGTTGTGTGAAACTCCACATCACAATCCTTTACCTTGTCGTATGCAATCATAAAATACCCCCGCTTATTTGTTATATCTATTTTCTTTTGGAACTATAGTGTAATTATATATCTTTCCCGAAAAATTGACAAGACTTTTCCCGCTCCTAAGGTCCGATATCCACTCTGACACCTAAAGCGGCATACTGCCATAAAATATCCATGACTTCATTCGGCACAGCCACACAGCCCCGTGTCGCCACGCCATCCTGATAGTCGCCGTGAATCATAATCTCGCCCCCGAGCGCAGTGTTCCATGGCGGACACTTTTTATTGGCAATTGCTTTTTCAATGGCCTCTTTTTCTTCCAGGGAGATAATGCCGCTTTCATAGCCCCGTTTTGCGTCATCCGTGGAAGGGTAAGATAGTCCCAAAGAAAGATAGCAGACACTTTTATCATTTCTGGTACAGATATAAAAACTGCCGCTGGGGGTGGTATAATCCCCCTCTACCTTTTTATCGCCATTTTCCGAAAGCTTTCCAATGGCACAGTCCCAGCGTCCTACTTCCCTGCCGTTATGATACAGGGACAAAACCTTTGCAATCTTGCTGATATAGATACGCGTATTTTCGGCTCCCGAACCGGAAAGGATATCCGGAGCGGCGAGGCTGTTGATGCTTCCCGTCAGCAGTATACACAGAGAAAGCAGCAAAGCCATATATTTCTTCATTCCTTGCCTCCTTAAAACTTTTCTATACTATATCATAATCCTTGGATAAAGGAAAGGTAAATTCCGGCGCATGCTTTCGTTTATACAGCGGGAAAAAGGATGCCTGCCGGGTCTTATTCTCCCGCTCTTTGATGGATATGGAATGGAAAAAGCAGCGCCACAGATCCTTATAGGCATCCTGTATACGCTCCGATTCCTGCAGTTTTGCACATTCCGCTGCGGATAAGCGGTATAAAAAAGCTTTTTCATCCGCTCTGTGTACCAGTGCCAGTTTTCTGCCGTCATCTACAATTATCCAGTGTAGAGAAGGCATACGATCGGAAAAAGCCTCGGCAAGCAGCGCCATAATATTGCTTTTCGGCTCTATATGAGCAATGAAGGTATCATTCGGCAAAGCGTCAAAACGGAGAAATTCCGAAAAAGAGTGTTTTTCGCCCAAGACTCTCTTTTTGATTTTCATCATTTTCATCACCAGGGGCTGATTCAGCATATGCTCCGTCTGTGCGCCGAAACGAAAGGCCAGATGCAGAAAGCGGTATATGTCATCCGAAACATCTTCATTATACAAGGATGCCAGATATATCGTTTCATAGACGGAAAAAGAAATCTTTTGCCGTATGGAGCGCAGTACCTTGGCTGCTTTTTCTTCCTGCAAATCCACATGTATGTATTCTGCAAACAAATCGTACTGCGTGACAGGCTCCCGCATGATTTTCAGATTCTCATGTCCGTTCTGTAATCCCCATTCCCAAGCCTCGTAAATGCAGGTGGCGAGTTCTTCAAATCTTGTATCCCAGGTAAAAATTCTCATACCCGCTCCCTTCCGGAAGCTTCAAGTCCGAAATCCTCAAAAAGAGAAAGCTGCTTTTCTTTCCTTTCTCGGGACAGCTCCCAATTCTCCCGACGATTGGCAAGACTTAAGCTGTTTCGTATAAAGCTCTCCTCCAGAGGAATACGATGCAGCATCCTGCCGCCGCAGGTGATAAAATAATGCGCCCTTTTTAAGACAACTCCCATCTTTTTCAGGCTGTCAAAATCCAGAGCTCCCCAGCGTCTGGCGGATACAATCCGCTTTGCCGCCACGGGACCTATGCCGGGAACACGCAGTAAAGCCGCATAGTCGGCACGCTCTACCGCCACAGGGAAAAGCTGCAGATTCCGCAGAGCCCAATGACATTTCGGGTCAAGGGCAACATGGAAATCCGGTTCCTTTCGGGATAAAAGCTCATCGGCACGAAAGCCGTAAAAACGCAGCAGCCAGTCCGCCTGATACAGCCTGTGTTCCCGCAGCAAAGGAACCGGAGTACCTGGAGGCGGCAGGGCGGCGTCCTCATTTAAGGGAATGTAAGCGGAATAAAAAACTCTTTTTAAATCATAGCTTTGGTAGAGGTATTCACTGCTTTTTAAAATATCGTAATCCGTTTCGGCGGTCGCGCCGATTAAGATCTGCGTACTTTGCCCTGCCGGCACAAAGGGACGTTCTCTCAGAGTTTCCCAATCCCTGCCCCGAGGCAATACGGCCGCAGAACCGGTGTCGGAGTTTTCCTGCATGGCTATCCGCCTCTCGGGATAGAAAATACTGTTCGGCAAATGCTTTTGCAGACTGCTTCTTTCCATCCCGGCGTCTTTGCCCAGCAGGAGTCGGCTTTGTGCAATCTCCCTGCTGATGCTTTGCATAGGATTGAGAATACTCTGTAAGCTCTTATGGGGAGCCAAACTGCGCAGTCCCTCCTCCGTGGGAAGTTCCAAATTTACGCTCATTCTGTCTGCCAGTCGCCCGGCTTGCAGCAAAAGCTCCCGGGGAGCGCCCGGAATGGCTTTGACATGTACATAGCCGTTAAAACGATATCGGGAGCGCAGAAGAAACAAGGTTTCACAGATGCCCTCCATCGTATAGGCAGGGCTCTTGACAACACCGGAACTGAGGAAAAGCCCTTCAATATAATTGCGCTTATAGAAAGCCAGAGTCAATTCACAAATTTCGGAGGGCGTAAAGCTTGCCCGGGGAATATCGTTGTTTCTGCGGTTGATGCAATACTTGCAATCATATATACAATGATTGCTCATTAAAATTTTTAAAAGTGAGATACATCTGCCGTCGGCGGAAAAGCTGTGACAGATGCCGCAAGCCCTCGCATTTCCGACAGCGTCCTTCTTCCCCTTTCTGTCAACGCCGCTGGAGGTGCATGCCACATCATACTTTGCCGCTGCAGACAATATCTCCAACTTCTTTTGCATGGAATCTTGTATGGAAACATTTATCATACATTGATTATACAAACATTAGTTCGATAAGTCAAGTGTTCGATGCTGTTTTAACGCAGATTTTGTTTAACCGCTCTTTCCATTTCTCTTTTGCTGTCCTTGGCCTGCAGGCTGTCACGTTTGTCGTAGTTTTTCTTTCCTTTGCACAAACCGAGTTCCACCTTCACCAGACTGCCCTTTAGATATACCCGCAAAGGCACCAGAGTTAATCCCTTTTCGCTCAGCTTTCCCTCCAGTTTTTGAATCTCCGTCTTATGCAGCAAAAGTTTGCGCACACGCAAAGGGTCCTTATTAAAAATATTGCCCCGTTCGTAGGGATTGATGTGCATACCCAACACGAAAACCTCCCCTTTCTGTATGCGTACCCATGCCTCCTTAATGGAACACTGCCCCATACGGATGGACTTTACCTCGGTGCCGAACAATTCTATGCCGCATTCGTACTTATCCAGAACAAAATAGTCAAAATATGCTTTTTTGTTATTGGCAATCAGTTTAACATTATCCGCCATAGCGCCTCCTATATTTTCTCTACTATGCCAAAATCAATGGTTTTGCTTAATTTATCCACTGCTTCCACCTGTACCCTTACCGATTCGCCGATGCGGTAGCTGATTCCGCTGTTTCTGCCCACCAGACGATAATCCTGCTCGATATATTCATAATAATCTCCTTTCAGGCCGGTCACATGCACCAGCCCCTCCACGGTATTCTCCAGTTCCACATAGAAGCCGAAATGGTTGACGCCGGATATAATACCCGTAAAGACAGATCCCAGATGAGCTGCCATATATTCGCATTTTTTGTATTTTACGCTTTCTCTTTCCGCTTCCTCCGCCCGTCTTTCCGTGTAGGAGGAATGAAAACATACCTCCGGCAGCAGTTTCTCATAATGCCTGATACGCTTTTCGGATAAACCGCTGCGGATATTCTCCTTGATGATACGGTGAATCTGCAAATCCGGATAACGGCGTATAGGGGAGGTAAAATGGGTATACTGCTTTGCGGCGAGTCCGAAATGCCCGCTGCATTCCATCTGATAACGTGCTTTCTTCATGCTTCGCAAAATAATGCGGTTAATCAGGCTCTGTTCCTTGCTGCCCTCCAGGCTGTTCAAAAGCTTCTGCAAGTCCTTCGGATGCAGCTGCCCGCTTTTATTGCGCAGAGTATAGCCGAAATTATGGATAAAAACAGACAAGCTGTGCATTTTTTCGGGCTCAGGATTCTCGTGTATGCGGTAAACAAAAGGAAGCTCCGCCCAGAAATACTCCTGTGCCACCGTTTCATTCGCCAGAAGCATAAAATCTTCAATCAGCTTGGTGGCGGTATTTCTTTCGTAGGCTTTGATTTCCAGCACCTTTCCCTTTTCATCCAAAATGACCTTGCTTTCCGGGAAATCAAAGTCTATGGCGCCGCGAAGATATCGCTTTTGGCGCAGAAGCAGGGATAATTCCGCCATCTTCTCCAGAAGGCCTACAAGGGAAGCGTATTCTTTTAGCAGAGCGGCATCACCATCCAATATAGCCTGCACCTTTGTGTAAGTCATCCGATAATCCACCTGTATGATGCTTTCTTCTATGCGGTGCGCCAGTACATTTCCCTTGGCGTCAATCTGCATCATGCAGCTTAGGCACAAACGTTCTTCGCCGGCGTGAAGGGAGCATATTCCATTGCTTAAGGCGGGGGGCAGCATGGGGAGTACCCTGTCCACCAGGTATACGCTGGTTCCTCTTTTTAAGGCTTCCTTATCCAGAGCGCTGTTTTCCGCTACATAATGGGTGACATCCGCAATATGTACCCCCAATTCCCAGAACTTTCCGTCATAGGAAAGGCTGATGGCATCATCCAAATCTTTGGCATCCTCTCCGTCTATGGTGATGGTGAGCAGATGGCGATAATCCTTTCTTCGGCTTTGTTCTCCGACGGAAGGAGGGGTATTCAGGCGCTCGGCATCCTGCAAAAGTGCTTCCGAAAAGTCCGTTTCCAACTGATAGGCTTTGACAATGCTGAGAATATCCACGCCCTGTTCCTTGGCATTGCCCAAAACTTCTATGATTTTGGCTTCCGGCTTTTTATGGGCTCCGCCAAAATCATAGATTTGTGCCACCACCTTATCGCCGGATTTTGCTTGCATATCGAAGTCCTCCGATACAAAGATATCCCTGGTGATTTTGGGATTGTCCGGACGCACAAAGCCGAAGTGTTTATTTTTTTGAAAAATACCGACGATCTTTTCGTTGGCATGCTCCAGAATATTGAGAATACGTCCTTCACTGCTTCGGCCTTCCCCGTTTCGAATGCGTTCAATGACAAAAACCACCCGATCTCCGTCCAAAGCGCCGAAATTTTTCTCTTCGGAAATAAATACATCCCCGGTAAGCTCCTCGCTGCGCACAAAGCCGAAGCCCTTGGCATTTGCCTGATAAATCCCCTGATAAACCTTATCTTCGGCAAGCGAAAACTTCCCTCTGGCGTTCAGGCTGATTTTTCCCTCTTCCAGCAAACTGTTCAGGCTTTCCTCCAGCTCATAACGCTTATCCCTGTGAATATCCAAAAGGATGGCCAATTCTTTGATTTTCATCGGTTTATACAAGGGATCCCGAAAAAGATTGAGCAACAGCTCTTTTCTTCTTTCCAATTCTTGTTTTTCCATAGTTTCCTTTCATCCCATAATAGCAAAAGCCACTCAAGGGAGTGGCTTTCTGACTGATTTTTCCAAATATTTATACAATATTTAAAATAAATGCAAGCACGATGAATAAAACAGCACCCGCAGCGGTAAGCTTACTGAGTAAGCCTTCCATGGAACGCCCCTTATTTTTGCCCCAGTAAGAGTCCGCCATACCGTTTACGGCGCCCAGACCTTGAGAATTTCCCTCCTGCCCCAGCACCACAAGGGTTAAGCCTGCACATATAATCACATAAATAATCGTCAAAAATGTATGCATGATCATCCTCCAAAATTATCCGACGAAAAGCGCATCCATTTTCGTATCGATACCGATAAGTGTAGCACAAATTTACGATATAGGCAAGCTCTCCCCGCTTACGCCCGCAGATATACCCCTGTTTTTTCCAG
>JBGZHY010000035.1:0-20498 GCA_041848045.1 Lachnospiraceae bacterium | reverse complement strand
TGCGAGCTCTCCGGTGCGGACGATTTATTCTCTGGAAGTGGTGGAAAACGGAGATATGCTGGAGATTGTCATCAGGGGAAACGGATTTTTATACAATATGGTGCGGATTATTGCCGGAACCCTGTTAAAGGTGGGAATGGGTCAGATGGAGGCTGAGGCGGTTTATGATGTATTAAAGGCCAGGGACAGAAATCTGGCGGGACAGACAATGCCGGCAAGGGGCCTGTTTTTGTTGGGGATAGAATATGAGGAATAGAAAATCCGTCGGCGATTTGCGTTCGTAGGCCTCTTGTCGAATTTGGCAATAATAGTGAGAATTATCTTGTATTTGCTCTGTATTTATATTATTATTGACTGGTAACAATATAATATTGTAAGGAGGAATGGGGAAATGAAGAGCTTAAATCTATGGAAATTGCTTGTTTTTGTGATGATTTTGCTGTTATGTGCTTGTGCGGCGGAAAAGGAAGCGGTACAGGAAAGTACATCCGCAGAGTCGGTGGCGGCGGAATCAGCATCCGGGGAGTCATTGACAGCGGAGTCAACATCCGCGGAGGCCGGTACGGCAATCATCAGCATTGAAGAGGCGAAAAAACTGGTTGATGAAAAGGAAGCTGTATTTATTGACCTCAGGCAGGAGTCGGAGTACATAGGCTGGAAGATCAATTCGGCGGAGGGAGGGCATATAGCCGGAGCTGTTGATTTTCCGAAGGATTGGTTTTCCATGTTTGAAAACAATGAGAAGATATATAAAGATTTGGAAAGAAGAGGGGTACAGAGGGAACAGACCTTGATTCTGTATGACACCAAAGATGTAGAGGAATCTGTTGTGAAACAGTTTTCGGATTTAGGTTTTAAGGTTTACAGCCTGCAGGGCGGAATAGACGGCTGGATTGCGGCGAAGGCGGGAGAGCTTGAAAAACTTCCTCACTACGAACTACTGGTATATCCGCAGTGGGTACAGGATTTGGTAGAAGGTAAAAATCCTTATTCAGCCGAAGGAAAGGAATGGAAGGTTATAGAACTTAGTTTCGGGGCGACGGAGCCGGATTATGAGGCAGGGCATATCAAAGGCGCTCTCCACGTAACCAACCTGGCTATAGATGTTCCGGGACCGCAAAAGCTTGAGGACTATAAGCTTATGAGTTTTGAAGAAAAGAAATCGTATTTTACAAAACCGAGCGATGAGTATATCGGCAATATGATGAAGGATTTGGGAATCAAAAAGGATACTTTGGTCGTGGTATATGGACCGAAGCCTTATGCCAGTGCCAGGCTTGCTTTGATTTTAAGGTATGCAGGTGTGGAGGATGTCCGCATTGTAAACGGAGGAATCAAAAGAATAAAAGCGGATAATATTCCTCTGGAAAGTGGAATCGTAACTCCTTCACCGATAGATAAACTGGATGTGAACATACCGGAAAATCCGGAAATTTTTATTGATCTTGAAACGGAAAAACAGCTGATCAACGATCCGAATGCGGTTATTGTATCAATCAGAAGCTGGAAGGAATACATCGGTGAGGTCAGCGGCTATACTTTTATAGGAGAGGCGGGAGATATTGCCAATGCAAAGTTCGGTTATGCCGGTTCCGACCCTTACCATCTTGAAGATTTCCGAAATATAGATGAAACGATGTTCAGTTATCCTGTAATTGAAAAGAGATGGGAATTATGGGGGATAACGCCGGATAAAAAGCTTTCTTTCCATTGCGGAACAGGTTGGAGAGCTGCCGAAGCTATGTTCTATGCTATGGCGATGGGGTACCCGGATGTAGGTTTATATTCCAATGGATGGTATGAGTGGACCTTGTATCCGGAGTTGCCGCGGAGAGAAAAAGGAGTTCCTGCCGATGCACCGGAAATACCTGCACATGATTTTGAGTAAACTGTGGCATACGATAATCGCTTTAGGCCTGTACGCGCTTTCTCTTTTGAGTCAGGTTTTTATTCCCGATGCGGAGTATTTATTCGGCAGTTTTATTGCTTTTGCGTATATGGCTCTAAGTACAGGCCTGGGTTTTGCCATATTCTTCGTGTTTGGCACGATGAGTGTTTTTCAGTATTATACATTGGGAACTTTTGATATTTCTTTTGTGTGCCTGTTTATATTAAACTGTTTTTATACGACGCTTATCTATTTTTGCGCCGGCAGGGGCAAGATAAGTATACCGAGAATTATCCTGACTATCCTGCTTTTGGGTGTGGGCAGCGCAGCAGCCATACCCTTGCTTGCCTATGTAAGAGCTTTGCTGCTGCGGGGCTCGGCAGAGGGAATTGATATGAGGGAATTGCTGCGCTATCAATTATTTTCGCTAAAAGAATGGAGAAGTATTATTGTTTCGGTGGTGTTTGCCGCAGGCCTTAAATGCATGGAGAGCAGGGTGAAAAAAAGCTTCACCAGGTGGATGAAACGGAGAAAGCTATAGGAAGCCCGGTGGCGTCAAATATATTTTTGCACAAAACATCCGATATCCAAGCCTTGCCAAGCCGGACAAAATAGGGTATAATACACTCCGATTGCAAAAGCGCTCTCATAGGCGCAGGATATAAAAAGACTTTGACGAAGACAGTAGAGGCATTGTGAAGTTACAGAGAGTTCGGGCGGGTGGAAGCCGAATACGGATAATGCGTTGAAAATCACTTCCGAGTTGCTTACCGAAATGAAAAAATTAGGCTAAGACGGCAAACCTTACGTTACAGGGGAAGCATATCATGTATGTAAATAGGTGGTAAACGACACGCTCGTCCTGTTTAGGGCGGGCGTTTTTGATTTTTTGCAGAAAACGGAAAGGAAAAAGCGATGTACAGGAAAGTACCCACGGACTTGAAATTTGTAGAAAGAGAAAGAGAAATTGAGCAGTTTTGGGCTGACAATCAGATTTTTCAAAAGAGCATAGAAGAAAGAAAAGACGCCGATACCTATATGTTCTATGACGGGCCGCCTACGGCAAACGGAAAACCGCATATCGGACATGTTCTGACCCGCGTGATTAAGGATATGATACCCCGTTACCGCACCATGAAGGGCTATAAGGTGCCGAGAAAGGCGGGCTGGGATACCCATGGTCTGCCGGTAGAGCTGGAAGTGGAGAAGGCGCTGGGCATTGACGGCAAGGAGCAGATTGAGGCTTACGGCTTGGATCCTTTTATTTCCAAATGCAAGGAAAGTGTATGGAAGTACAAAGGAATGTGGGAAGAATTTTCTTCCGTGGTAGGTTTCTGGGCGGATATGGATGATCCTTATGTGACCTATCATAATGATTTTATAGAGTCCGAATGGTGGGCCTTGAAGCAGATTTGGGATAAGGGGCTTTTGTACAAGGGCTTTAAGATTGTACCTTATTGCCCGCGCTGCGGAACGCCTCTTTCCAGCCATGAGGTGGCGCAGGGCTATAAGGAGGTAAAGGAGCGCTCCGCCATTGTGCGTTTTAAGGCAAAGGATGACGACGCCTATTTTCTGGCATGGACAACCACGCCTTGGACCCTGCCGAGCAATCTGGCGCTTTGCGTGAACCCGGATGAAGCCTATGTGCGCGTAAAGCATGGGGACTACACCTATATCATGGCGGAGGCGCTGTGTGAAAGCGTGTTGAAGGAAAACTATGAAATCGTAGAACGATACAAAGGGAAGGACTTGGAGTACAAGGAGTATGAGCCTTTGTTCAATTTTGTGCATACCGATAAAAAGGCATGGTTCATTACCTGCGACCATTATGTTACGCTGAGCGACGGTACCGGTATTGTACATATGGCACCGGCTTTCGGTGAGGACGATTATCGGGTATGCAGGGCTTATGATTTGCCTTTCGTACAGCTGGTGGATACCAAGGGAGAGATGACCAAGGAAACCGACTGGGCGGGCGTTTTTGTCAAGAAAGCGGATCCTATGATTCTGGAGGCGCTGGAAAAGGACGGGAAGCTTTTTTCCGCACCGGAATTTGAACACAGCTACCCTCACTGCTGGCGCTGCGGCACGCCGCTGATTTACTATGCGAGAGAGTCCTGGTACATTAAGATGAGTGCCGTAAAAGAGGATATGATTCGCAACAACAATACCATCAACTGGATACCGGAGAGTATCGGCAAGGGACGTTTCGGCGATTGGCTGGAGAATTTGCAGGATTGGGCAATTTCCAGAAACCGTTATTGGGGAACGCCGTTAAATGTATGGCAGTGCGACTGCGGTCATATGCACAGCATCGGCAGCATAGAAGAGTTGAAGTCCCTGTCCGATGACTGCCCGGAGGAAATCGAATTGCACAGGCCGTATATTGATGAGGTCAGCATTCGATGTGAGAAATGCGGAGAAAAAATGCACAGGGTACCGGAGGTAATTGACTGTTGGTTCGATTCCGGAGCGATGCCTTTTGCGCAGCACCACTATCCTTTTGAAAATCAGGACTTGTTTGCACAGCAGTTTCCGGCAGATTTTATTTCGGAGGCGGTGGATCAGACCAGAGGCTGGTTCTATTCGCTCTTGGCCATTTCTACATTGATTTTTAATCTGGCGCCGTACAGGAATGTCATTGTTATGGGGCATGTACAGGATGAGAACGGACAGAAGATGTCCAAGTCAAAGGGCAATTCCGTGGATCCGATGGAGGCGCTGCGGGAATACGGAGCCGATGCCATTCGCTGGTATTTTTACAGTAATTCCGCGCCTTGGCTGCCGAATCGTTTCCACGGTAAGGTGGTTATGGAAGGGCAGAGAAAGTTTATGGGAACCCTGTGGAATACCTACGCTTTCTACGTGCTGTATGCGGAAATCGACGGTTTCGACCCAACAAAATACAGCTTGGACTATGCCTCTTTAAGCGTGATGGATAAATGGCTTTTGTCCAGGTTGAACACCCTGATTCTGGCGGTGGATAAGGATCTGGAGAATTACCGTATCACGGAAGCGGCAAGGGCGCTGCAGAATTTTACGGATGAACTGTCCAACTGGTATGTGCGCCGCTGTCGCGAAAGGTACTGGGCAAAGGGGATGGAGCAGGACAAAATCAATGCCTATATGAGCCTGTACACCGCTTTGTTGACGCTGTCTAAGCTTGCAGCGCCGATGATTCCTTTTATGACCGAGCAGATTTATCAGAATCTGGTGCGCAGTGTGGATAAGGATGCGCCGGAAAGTATCCATCTTTGCAGCTATCCGGTGGCGGATGAAAGCTGTATTGACAAGGCTCTGGAGGAGAGCATGGAAGAGGTTCTGGATATCGTGGTTCTGGGAAGAGCGGCAAGAAATACGGCAGCCATTAAGAACCGCCAGCCTATCGGCAATATGTACGTAAAGGGCGAAAAGGTTTTGGATGACTTGTATACACAGATTATCCGAGAAGAATTGAATGTGAAACAAGTGGAATTTACCGAAGAAGTAGAACAGTTTGTTTCCTATTCTTTTAAGCCGCAGTTAAAGACAGTGGGGCCAAAATATGGTAAACTCTTAGGGCAGATTAAGGAAGCTCTTGCGGCTGTGGACGGACAGAGTGCGATGAAGCAGTTGAAAGATGAGGGGATTTTGCGTTTTGACTTTGCCGGAGAGGCGGTGGAGCTGTCTGCGGAAGATTTACTGATCGACACGGTACAGAGCGAGCATTATGTGAGTGAAAGCGACAACAAGCTTACCGTGGTACTGGATATTCGTCTGACAAAGGAGCTGATAGAAGAAGGCTTTGTCAGGGAGCTGATTTCCAAGGTACAGACGATGCGTAAAGAGGCGGGATTTGAGGTTACGGATCATATAGAACTGGCTTTGTGGAACAATGACAGGATAAGGGACATCATAAAGGCAAATGAACGGTTTCTGGTCAGCGAGATTTTATGTGATGGCGTGCGATATGAAAAGATGGAAGGGTATGAAAAAGACTGGAACTTAAATGGCGAAGATGTTTGTGTTTGTGTGAGAAAAGTATAAAAGAGGTTACAAATGAAGAAGGTTGCTATTAACAAGGAACAGTTGAAACAGGATATTATTGATAACGTCAAGGTTTTGTACAGGAAGGACATTACGGAAGTCGGCAATGAGCAGGTGTATCAGGCTCTTTCCTATGCGATAAAGGATATTATCATGGATGAGTGGATTGCGACCCATAAGGAATATGAGAAGCAGGATGCCAAGATTGTGTATTATATGTCCATGGAATTTTTGATGGGCAGAGCGTTGGGCAATAACATCATCAATATCTGTGCGGTACAGGAAGTAAAGGAGGTGCTGGAGGAGCTCGGTTTTGACTTGAATACCATCGAAGATATGGAGCCGGATCCGGCGCTGGGCAACGGCGGTTTGGGCAGACTGGCTGCCTGCTTCCTGGATTCTCTGGCAAGCCTGGGGTATCCGGCTTACGGTGCGGGTATTCGTTACCATTACGGTATGTTTAAGCAAAAAATCGAGAACGGCTATCAGGTAGAGAAGCCGGATGACTGGCTGAAGGACGGCTTTCCGTTTGAGGTAAAGCGGGAGGAGTATGCCTGCGAGGTGCGTTTTGGCGGCAGAGTACGGACGGAGAATATAGAGGGAAGAACGAAGTTTGTACAGGAGGATTTCGGCAGCGTGCGGGCTGTGCCTTATGATATGCCGATTGTGGGTTACAATAACAATGTGGTCAATACACTGCGTATTTGGGATGCGGAGCCTATTGTGAATTTCAGCCTGGATGCTTTTGACAGGGGAGAGTACCATAAGGCGATAGAGCAGGAAAATCTGGCAAGGAATATCTGTAACGTGCTGTATCCGAATGACAATCATTATTCCGGTAAGGAATTGCGTTTGAAGCAGCAGTATTTCTTCATTTCGGCAACCCTGCAGACAGCCCTGAAAAAGTTCAAACAAAAGCACAGCGATATCCATGATTTGCCGGATAAGCTGGTGTTCCAGATGAACGATACCCATCCTACCGTGGCGGTACCGGAACTGATGCGTCTGCTTTTGGATGAAGAGGGCTTAAACTGGGATGAGGCATGGGGCATTGCCGGCAGATGTCTGGCCTATACCAACCATACCATTATGAGTGAAGCGCTGGAAAAGTGGCCGATTGACTTGTTCAAAAATCTTCTGCCTCGCGTATACCAGATTGTGGAGGAAATTGACAGAAGATTCAATGAAAAAATCCGGGCGCACTTCGGCGAAGACAAGATTAAGGATATGGCGATTCTGTACAATAACCAGGTTCGTATGGCCTTTATGGCTATTGCTGCAGGCTTTTCCGTAAACGGTGTGGCAAGGCTGCATACGGATATTTTGAAGCAGCAGGAGCTGAAGGATTTCTATGAGATGATGCCGGAGAAGTTCAATAACAAGACGAACGGCATTACCCAGAGAAGATTTTTGTTGCATGCCAATCCAAAGCTGGCGGCATGGATTACGGAAAAAATCGGTGATGAATGGATTACGGATTTGTCCGCTTTGCAAAAATTAAAGCCTTATATCGAGGATGAAAATGCCTGCGCGGAATTTATGGCAATTAAGGCGGAGAACAAGCGCAGACTGATAGAATATATCAAAAAGCACAACGGCATAGAGCTGAATCCGGATTCCATTTTTGACATACAGGTAAAGCGCCTGCACGAATATAAGCGCCAGCTGTTGAATATTCTGCATGTAATGAGCCTGTACAATAAATTGAAGGAAAATCCGGATTTGGATATGGTGCCCCGCAGCTTTATTTTCGGCGCCAAGGCGGCGGCAGGCTACAAGAGGGCAAAGCTGACCATTAAGCTGATCAATGCGGTGGCGGATGTGGTAAACCATGATAAGAGCATCGGCGGCAAGATAAAGGTGGTCTTTATTGAAGATTACAGGGTGAGCAATGCGGAAATCCTGTTTGCGGCGGCGGATTTAAGCGAGCAAATCAGCACCGCTTCCAAAGAGGCTTCCGGTACGGGCAATATGAAGTTTATGTTAAACGGTGCACCGACAATCGGAACCATGGACGGTGCAAATGTGGAAATTGTGGAAGAAGTGGGAGCGGAGAATGCATTTATCTTCGGCATGAGTTCCGACGAGGTCATTGCCCATGAGAAAAACAAGGATTACCGTCCGATGGATATTTACAACGGCAACGATACCATTAAGCGGGTACTGTTGCAGCTGATTGACGGCTTTTACAGTCCGGAAAACAAGGATTTGTTCCGTGATATTTATGATTCCCTGCTGAATACCAATTCCAGTGACAGAGCGGATACGTATTTTATTCTAAAGGACTTTGATTCTTATGCACAGGCTCAGCAGCGGGTGGATAAGGCTTACAGAGATAAGAAGGCCTGGGCTAAGATGGCTTTGACCCAGACTGCCAATGCAGGCAAATTCTCTTCCGACAGAACGATTGAAGAATATGTAAGGGATATTTGGAAGCTGAAGAAAATAACAGTGGAAGTTTAAACATGAAGCATATTTACCAGGGTTTGAATGATAAGCAGGAGGAGGCGGTCTTTTATACGGAAGGACCGCTTCTTATTCTGGCAGGCGCCGGCTCCGGCAAAACGAGGGTGTTGATGCACCGGATTGCCTATTTGATAGAAAAGGGGGTAAATCCCTATCATATTATGGCAGTTACCTTTACCAATAAAGCGGCGGCATCCATGCGGGAAAGGCTGGCGGAGATTGTAGGGGAGGTGGAGGCCTCCCAGGTTTGGGCGACGACTTTCCATTCCGGCTGCGTGCGCATACTGCGGCGCTTTATTGAGAAATTGGGCTACGGCAGCGATTTCGGCATTTATGACGGGGATGATCAGAAAACCCTCCTCAAAAAGCTGATTAAGAACTTACAGCTGAATGATAAAACGTATAAGCCTCGGGACATAGGGGCTTTTATTTCCCGTGCCAAGGATGAATTAAAAAGTCCGGAGCAAAGCCTGGCGGAAGCCGAGGACTTATATGAAAGAAATCTGGCAAAGGTTTATATGGAGTACCAAAAGGAGTTGAAAAAGAACAATGCCCTTGATTTTGATGATTTAATCGTCAAAAGCATTGCACTCTTTGAGCAGGACGCCGAGGTGCTTGACTATTACAGAGAGCGATTCCGTTATATTATGGTGGATGAGTACCAGGACACCAATACGGCGCAGTTTCGCCTGATTGAACTTTTGTCCGGAAAGTACCGCAATCTTTGCGTAGTGGGAGATGATGACCAGAGCATTTATAAATTCAGGGGAGCCAATATCGGCAATATTTTGAATTTTGAAACGGTGTTTCCGGATTGCAGGGTGATTCGCCTGGAGCAGAATTACCGTTCCAAGGGCAATATTTTGGAGGCTGCCAATGCGGTGATTCGGCACAATTTGGGACGCAAAGGCAAGACCCTGTGGACGGAGCGGGATGCAGGGGAGCGCATCCGCCTATGGCAGTTTTCTACTGCCGTGGAGGAAGCGGATGCCATTATCCGTGATATCAGAGAAAGAGCCGGCCGGGATGAGTATAATGATTATGCCGTCCTGTACAGAACCAATGCCCAATCCAGAGTTTTGGAGGAGCGCTGCATACAGTTGAATGTTCCTTATCAGCTGGTGGGAGGCGTGAACTTTTACCAGAGAAAAGAAATCAAAGATATCCTCGCCTACTTAAAAACGATTTACAGCGGAAAGGATGATCTTGCTTTCGGTCGTATCATCAATGTGCCCAAGAGGGGAATCGGCGAAAGCGGGATGACGAAATTGAGTGCCTTTGCTTCCGAGCACGGACTTGCTTTGTATGAGGCGGCAGAATTAAGCTACCAGATTGAAGGCCTGAAGAAAGCCGGTGCCAATCTGGTGGAGTTTTGCAAGCTGATACGGGCTTGCAGACAGCAGCTGGAAAGCGGTATGGATATCGCCTCTCTGATTGCCTGTGTGATGGAGGAAACAGGTTATGAGGAGTATCTGATGCAGGAAGGGGAAATCGAGGGGCAGACAAGACTCGATAATATACAAGAGTTAATGAACAAAGCCGGAGAATATACGGACTTGGGAAGCTTCCTGGAGGATGTGGCGTTGATTACGGATTTGGACGGAATGGATGAAGGAGGCGGGCGTATTACGCTGATGACCTTGCATGCGGCAAAGGGCTTGGAGTTTCCGGAGGTTTATATTGCCGGTATGGAAGAAGGTCTTTTTCCCGGTGAGCGTGTGATTGCAAGCTTTGATAAAGAGGAGTTGGAGGAGGAGCGAAGACTTTGTTATGTGGGAATTACCAGAGCCATGCAAAGACTGACCTTAAGCGCCGCAAAAACCCGTATGGTAAACGGGCAGACAAGGTATGCCATGCTTTCCCGCTTTATTTCCGAAATACCGGAGCATTTGCTGGAGAAAAGAATTTTGGACAGTCCCTCCTATACGGAAAGAAAAATGGGAAGCCCTTTCGGTGACGGGTTGCCTTGGAAAAAACCCGTCAGGGAAGCGGATACGGTAAAATTGCAGTTCGGCAAGGCGTTTGTGCTTGCCAAACCTGCCGCTCTGGCGTATGCGGTGGGCGACCGGGTGCGGCACATTAAATTCGGCATCGGCAAGGTGGAGGAAATCGAAGAGTTGGATGAAGACTACCGTGTGGCGGTTTCTTTTGAAAAATATGGTATCAAGCGGATGTCTGCGGCGTTTGCCAAGCTGGAAAAGCTATGATATAATGACAAAAGAAGAGGTGGAACATTTCTTCGGAAAGCACACGGCGGGCTATCGACAAGCCGGGGGATTTGTTGTATAATCGCACAATAGAGGGTTTTATGAAAGGAGATGCTATATGGGAAAGGATGCCTTAGCAAAGCTTGATGAACTTGTACAGGTTTCAAAGTTGAATACTTTATTGAGAAGAAAAGACGAAGAAGAGAAGAAGAAAAACAATATACTCTGGATACTTGCCGTTATCGGAGCGGTTGCGGCAGTTGCAGGTATCGCTTATGCAGTATACAGATTCCTGACGCCTGACTATCTGGAGGAGTATGAGGACGACTTCGAGGATGATTTTGACGATGATTATTTTGACTTGGACAGCGAAGGGGATAAGACGGAATAAAACAGAATAATGAAGCTTCATTAACGAATCCGTAGCTTAGGCTACGGATTTTGGTTGTGGAGCTTTTTTATAAAAATAATATGTTGGGGGTTCTCAATGGAAGAGAAACAGATTAAAATTGCTACGGCAGACCCGTCAGCCTTGGGTTTGTTCGGCTTGGCCATCGTGACTTTGATGGCTTCATCACAAAAATTAGGCATTACAAGCGGCGCTTCGCTGCTTATCCCGTGGGCGCTTTTTTTGGGCGGTGCCGCGCAGCTTTTTGCCTGTGTCAATGACGCCAAGAAGCAGAATACCTTCGGCACAACGGCTTTCGGCGCTTACGGTTTGTTTTGGCTGGCGGTGGCAATGTGCTGGATGCTGCAAAACGGTGTATTCGGACAAAGCCTTGCGCAGGGAGCGGATGTAAGGCAGCTGGGCTTTGCTTTCCTGGGATATTTGATTTTCAGCCTGGTGATGACGCTGGCGGCAACGGAAACCAACAAGACGCTGTTCATCATTTTTGTGCTGATCGACTTTTTATTTATAGGTCTGGCTCTATCAAGCCTGGGCATTGCCGTTCATGAGATGCATCTTCTGGCGGCATACAGCGAATTGCTGATTTCTTTGTGCTCTTTTTATGCCTTTGCGGCAAATATATTGAATGCACATTTCGGATACACCTTTTTGCCTTTGGGGAAGGCTTTCGGGGGGTTCAGGAAGTAGGATGAGCCTGAAGTTCTGATATGAATATAGAAAAAATATATAGATGTATATATAAAAAGCGATTGCTTTGCATGATATACTATATAAAAAGTTCCTGATATAAACTTCAGGAACTTTTTTGGTGCAAAAAAAATTAAGGAAATGGGGAAAAGTTATATAATTTGACGAGAAAAATGAAGATGACTATTGACATAATATGAATATGTATATATAATTAGTGCAAAGTAAATATAAAAAAGGGTTTTAAAAATGATATTGGAGATGAAATGATGAAGTTATCGAGAGAAGAATACAAAAATATGATAAATATATTGAAAGAAGAGCTTATACCGGCGCTTGGATGTACAGAACCGATATCTTTGGCTTATGCCGCATCTTTGGCTAAAGATACTCTGGGAGGAATGCCGGATAAAATTGTACTTGAAGCCAGTGGGAATATTATTAAAAATGTCAAAAGTGTAACGGTACCCAATACTGGTGGGATGCGGGGCTTGCAGGCGGCAGTGGCAGCGGGAATTGTAGCCGGTGATTCAACAAAGAAATTAGAGGTTATTTCGGCAGTAAGTAAAGAACAGCAAGAAAACATTCAAAGCTATATAAATAACATGCAGCTGGATATAAAAGTGGCAGATAGCGACCTTGTTTTTGATATTATGATTAGCCTGTATAAAGGTGCCGAGTCAGCTAGAGTCAGGATTACGGATAATCATACCAATGTTGTATTGATTGAAAAAAATGGAGAAAAGATTTTTGGCAATGCGCAGGAATGCGGAAAGAATAAAAATTTGACAGACAGAAGCTTTTTGAGTGTAGAAAAGATTTTGGAATTTGCAAATGAAGTAGAGCTTGAACCGGTTAAGGATATACTGGATTTGCAAATTTCATACAACATGGCTATTGCTGAAGAAGGAATAAAAGGGAATTATGGAGCCAATATAGGAACGGTACTGCTAAGTGCCAACAGGAGCGTGTTGGAACAAGGAGGAGAAGCGGCAATACGTTTACGGGCACGGGCTATGGCAGCAGCGGGGAGTGATGCCAGAATGAATGGGTGTGAGTTGCCGGTAATCATCAATTCGGGCAGTGGGAATCAAGGGATTACGGTTTCTGTTCCGGTTATTGTATACGCTCGAATGATGGGGGTGAGCAAGGAGGTTTTGTATCGGGCTTTACTGGTTTCCAATCTTTTGGCAATTCATCAAAAGACACCGATAGGAAGGTTGAGTGCGTATTGCGGTGTAATCAATGCCGGTGTAGGAGCAGGCTGCGGCATAGCATATTTAAAGGGAGCATCCTTGGATATTATATCGCATGTACTGGTCAATGGGCTGGCTATTGCATCCGGTGTGATTTGTGACGGAGCCAAGGCCTCTTGTGCCGGGAAAATAGCCTTGGCGGTAGATAATGGTATTATGGGATATGAAATGTATATACAAGGTCAGCAATTCCAAGAAGGCGATGGAATTGTGAAAAAGGGAGTTGAAAATATGATTGCCAGCGTTGGATATTTAGGCCGTAAAGGGATGAAAGAAACGGATAAGGAAATCCTGAATATCATGCTGGATAAATGGATCAATGAATAGAAAAAATCATAAAAGGAAAGTAAACAAAGGGGTTTCTGTCGATGTTTCAAAACATACGGTAAAAATGGAGCACAGCATTTTAGAGTCCTTGTCATACACTCCGGTTTTCCATATCTGTATGTTCCCTTCCGTATTTTTGCTTTCCGGAGGCAAAAACGAAGAGGCTGTTTTCAGAAAGGAGTATTGCGGTATGTTGACAAAAACTTTAAGCAGCGCAGGTGGTAATGACGAATAGTTTTTTAGAAAATCAAAAATAAAATTATCGCATAGCTCCTGTAAATGTTGAAGCATATTAGGGACGAGTCTGCAGGGAATATAACTATAATCAATAGACTCTATATTTTTTCCATTTGCGTTGGCAAGAATAATCTCATAAAAATCCTCGTTCTGAGGAATATTTGTATCCTGTATCAGTTCGGGATAAGGCTTAATAATCCTAAATTGTAAAAGCTTATGGCTGCGTTTGACATTGATTTTTAGGTTAACGGCAGAGCCAAAGGCTTTGGAGTTTGTTGAAGGAGTATTTTTTTCGCAGACAAAGGTGCCCAGCCCGCGCTTACGGGTCACGATGCCCATTACAGACAACTCCTTTAAGGCTTTGTTGGCAGTAATTCTGGATACGGCAAACATATCGGCGAGTTCTATCTCAGAGGGGATTTTACTTCCGACAACGTATTCGCCGGATTGAATTTTGTCAACGATATAGTCTTGTATTCTTAAATACTGTGGTTTGAAGAGATTGTCCGATTGCAAATTGACCTCCCATATCAGTTTTGTTTTGAAGAACGATATAGTAATTGTACATACATTTGACATAAAAAGCAATATGAAAAAGTTTGTTTGATGAAAGGAAAGGAGAAGTGCCTATGAACAGGGAAGAAAGAATCAGAGCAGTTTTGAAGGGAGAGCAAGCGGATAGGATTCCGGTCAGTGTCTGGATGCATATGTCAGAGCATGATCAAGACTCACGCTCTTTGGCGGAGGCTATGGTGGCCTTTAATGAAAAATATGATTATGATTTTATCAAAATGATGCCCTTTGGCGCATATACTACGCCGGATTGGGGAGCGGGGCTTAAAATATATAGCAATAAGTACAGAGAAGTGGAAATTAAAAAGCCCGGAATAGATTCGATAGATGATTATTGCAGATTGGAGGTATTTCCGGCAATTTATGGAACATGGGGAAAAACATTACAGTTGGCACAGTGGACTTCAAAATTGGTAAAGAAACATACACCTTTTATACAAACTATTTTTAGTCCGGTGACAACATTGAAAAAACTGGCAGGAAACAGATTGTTGTCGGATATGCTGGAGTATCCGGAGAAAGTGCATTATGCCTTGGAGGTTATTACGGCAACAACCATAAATTTTATTCGTGCAAACATAGAGGCCGGAGTAAGTGGATTTTTCTTTGCTTCACAATTTGCCAGCTATGATTTGGTGAATGATTTGTTATTTGTGGAGTTTTGTAAGCCTTATGATTTACGCGTTATACAGGCTTATCATAGTGATACCTGGTTTAACGTAGTACATGCACACGGACAAAATATTATGTTTGATACCATCTCCAAATATCCTGTGCCGATTATAAGCTGGCATGACAGGCAGACGGCTCCCGATTTTAAAGAGGCACGCAAAAAAACGAAGAAAGTATTTCTGGGAGGCTTGAAGGAAGGGCCGGCTATTGTGGGAAGCTCTCTTGTTTACGACAGCGTTATGGTTACGGGAGGCCTGGATGCAGAGGGAATATATCGGCATATTGAAGAAGCGATCAATATGGTGGAAGGGAAAGGGATTATAGTAGGACCGGGATGCGTTGCCGATCCCCATGCCGCTCCGGAGCTTTTGGAAGCAGTCAGAAAGTCGGTAGAAAGGTATAAGAGGTGATCGTGATGGATAAGAAGAAAAAAGCCATTTTATTGATGCTTTTTTCTACTTTGAGTTTTAGCATTATGCAGTTGCTTGTGAAGTTATCCGGTCACAGATTTCCGGCTTTGGAACAGATTTTTTTCAGAAATTTATTTACTCTTTTTATAGGACTGTTTATGGTGCTGAAGGTAAAGGGTAAGATTTTTGGAAAGGCAGAGAATAGAGGAGCATTGTTTGCCAGAGCATTCTTCGGTCTTATCGGTGTAGCGGGATATTTTTATGCAACGAGGAATATGAATATTGCTGATGCCAGTCTGCTCCACAGAAGTTCGCCTTTCTTTGTGATTTTATTTTCGAGTATATTTTTGAAAAACAGATTGGGAAAAACAAAATTATTTTGTCTGTTGTTGGCATGTGCAGGGGCTTTTATCATTATTCGGCCAAACCTTCGAATGGAGGCTTTTCCGGCGTTTGTTGCTTTACTGTCGGCAGCAGGAGCAGGAGCTGCATATATTGTAATTAGTTATTTAAAAGGAAAAGAAGAGAATGGAACCATTATATTTTGTTTTTCGTTGGTATCTGTATTGTTCAGCCTTGTATTTGGAGGAAAAAATTTTGTATTGCCTGATTTGACAGGATGGATATTTTTATTTGGAATAGGCGGATTTGCTGCTTTGGGGCAAATTTTGCTGACACGAGCCTATAAGATGACAGAGCCGGGAGGGATAAGTATTATAAATTATTCGGGTATCTTATTTTCGGCTGTTTTGGGTATATGTTTTTTGCGGGAGGTTCCAAGCGTTGGAACGATAATAGGGGGAATATTGATTTTGTCTGCTGCTTTTATATTATTCAGAGCAAAGATGTAGAGGTAAGCGGATAGTAGATTATAAGGAGGAACTAAAAATGATGAAGAGAGTATTTTTAACAGTAGCATGTACGATGTTTATTTTTTCGACGGTCGCATGTTCAAGTGGATCAAAGATGCAAAACACAACTGCGGTATCGGCAATATCTTCGGGAGAAGAAATGGGTACAGGCTCGGCGCAAGGACAAGATACGGTTATCACAGCCTATCCGAAAGGGCAGTACAAAATTAAGATAGCAACTGTCATGTCCGGAGAACATGCATGGGTGAAAATGGCGGATTATATGGCGGAAGAGCTGGCTGCACGTTCAAATGGAGCATTTGAGGTGACGGTGGCATCAGGAGGGCAGCTTGGAAATGATGAAACCACTATAGATGATATGCGTTTGGGTACCCTGGATATTGTCATAGGAGGAACGCAAAATGCCGCGCCGTTTGTATCGCAGTATCAGATTTTGTCTATGCCGTATCTGTTTGACAGTCGTACCGAATTTGAGAGTGTTTTGATGCAAAATGGTGATGTGTTCAAATATATTCAAGAGAAATATGATGAAAACGGGCATGGATTGAAGTTGCTGGGCTTATCTAATGGGGGACAAAGAGATTTGCATACGGGTATAGAGATTAAGACGGTAAACGATATTAAAAATTTGAAGATGAGGGTTACATCTTCGGCGACGGAGTCAATGGTGTGGTCGGCATTGGGAACCATTCCTACATCAATGAGTTTTAATGATATTTATTCCGGTATACAGACCAATACCGTTAATGCCTTTGAATGTACACTTGCGGCATATAATTCCAATGCTTTATATGAGGTTGCGCCGTATCATGTTAAGACAGCTCATCAATTTACACCGTCCCACATTACGTGCAGTGCGCTTACTTGGAATAAACTGCCGGCAGATTTACAGGAACTTTTATTTGCGGTTTCTGATGAGGCGGCTGTTTTGGGGAGCCGGCTTGCAAATGAAGCTGATGATACATTACTGGATATGCTTATAAAAGATAAGGGCGTAAAGGTTTGTGAGCCAAACAGAGAAGAATTTAAGGAGAAGGTGGAACCTTTGTATTCTGAAATTGCAAAAAGTTGTAAGGGAGAAGACTTGTTAACAATGATACAGGATATAACAAAATAAATCACAGAAATGGAGGGATGGATTTGACCGCTTGGATTAAAAAACTATCGGATTGGATTGAGAATATCTGTAAGATAATTGGTGGAGTATCGGTTGCGGTTTTTGTAAGTATTATATCACTGCAGGTAGTGGGGAGAAATCTGTTTAAAATTCCTATGGTCTGGTCTAATGATTTAAGTGTCGTATTTTTTGTATGGGCGGTATTTTTTGGAAGTGCAATTGCAGTGAGGTACCGTAAACATTATGTATTGGAGTTTCTGCCTGAGAAATTTCAAAAATCTAATTGTCTGTTGGATATAGTTGGGGATATTTCGGGTCTGCTATTTTTTGGTATATTGATAAAATATGGGTATAATTTTACGGTGATGGGTTTGAACAGGCTTTCTCCATCTATGAATATACCGCAAGCGTACTTTTTTGCATGTATACCGCTTTCGGCAGGTTTTATGATTTGGTACACGATTTTGAACCTGGTAGAAGATGTACAGAAACTGGGAGTTTTGATGCAAAATGAGAAAGGAGGGAAATCATAGTGGAGGGAAATTTGCTTATTTTACTTTTGTTAGGATTTGCGTTGATGGTAATGATAAAAATACCGATTGCCTATGCTTTGGGTTTATCTTCTGTCATTGTCATCATCAGCATGGATATCCCTCTGACCAGCGCTATTAACAGTATGTACAGCTCGGTTAATAACTTTTCTTTGTTGGCAGTTCCTCTGTTTATGTTTCTGGCACAATTAATGGATAAAGGAGGCATTACAGATAAGTTGTTTAAAATATGTGATGCCTTTGTTGGGCATATCAGGGGCGGTTTGGGCCATGTAAATGTTTTAATCAGCCTTTTGTTTGGGCATTTGTCCGGGTCTGCACAGGCAGATGCCGCAGGAATAGGCTCAATGTTGATTCCGGCTATGAAAAAGTCGGGATATGACAGTGGATTTTCGGTAGCGATTACAGCCTGTTCCTCCACTTTGGGCGTTATTATACCTCCAAGTGTATTGTTGGTGGTATATGGCGCTATGAGCGGTACATCAATCGGAGCTCTGTTTATTGCGGGATTTGTTCCGGGATTTTTGATTGCAATTGCACAGTGCATATATACTTATTATAGGGCAGTAAAATACAATTATCCAAAAGGGGAAAAGAGAAACTGGGTATACAGAGGAAAAGCTCTGAAAGACAGTGTTCCGGTTATTTTGTTGCCTGTTATTATTCTCGGCGGTACAAGCAGCGGATTGTTTACGGCAACAGAGTCGGCGGCAGTTTCGTGTTTTTATGCCTTGGTACTCATGTTTTTTGTATATAAGACATATAGTATCAAAGAATTGCCGACTATTTTTATAAAGACGGCAATGGATTTTTCGCTCAGTATGTTTGCTGTGGCGGCGGCAGGTATTACGGGCTGGCTGATTGCTTATCTGAATGCTCCGGCAATGATTGCGGAAGCTATTTTATCTGTAACAAATTCATATCTGGGCGTTTATATCCTGCTGATATTGTTTTTGTTGTTTGTCGGTACTTTTTTAAGCCCAATTACAGCCATTATTATTTTCTTGCCGATTATTCAGCAATTGGGACGAGTTGTACAAATTAATGATGTACATCTCGGGCTTGTGGTGGTGCTTACTCTTTCATTGGGAATGGTAACGCCTCCGTATGGTTCTTGCTTGATGATTACTTCGCAGATAGGAGAAATCAGCATGCCGGAAGCCTTTAAAAGTGTATTGCCGATTATAGGTATCACTTTGCTGATTATTTTGTTAGGTGTTTTGATTCCGGAATTGTTTTTGTTTTTGCCAAGATTATTGGTTCCGTTGGCATTTCCGGCATAGCAGAAAAAGTGTTTCGATGAAATAGTCGGAGCACTTTTTTCTGTATTGCAGATGTGCGGATATCGACTTGGAAAAATATCCATTCAATGGTATGATAGTGAAAATAGAATTGAAACGGAATACACAGAAAGAGAATAGATGAAAAAAGGCGATATCTACATAGAAAAAATAGGTCCCACCTCTTTTCCCGATACAGGGATCATACAAAAGGAAGGCGTTTCCATAGAGCTGAAAAAGGTCATTGAAGGACAGACTTTGGAATTTTTGATTCACAAAAAAAGGAAAAACAGGGCAAGTGCAAAAGTGTTAAGGCTTGTGGAAAAATCCGAGCTGCAGACGAAGCAGGGCTGCCGTTTAGACGGAGTTTGCGGCGGCTGTCTGTATCAGTCCCTGCCTTATGACAAACAGCTTGCGATTAAGGACAGGCAGATGCGGGAGCTGCTCTTGGAAGCAAACGGAACAACGACATCCTTTGTTTGGGAAGGAGTCTTGCCAAGTCCCTCTGTTGAGGGCTATCGCAACAAGATGGAATACAGCTTCGGGGATACCTGTAAGGACGGACCTTTGTGCCTGGGTCTGCACAAGAAGGCATCGACCTATGATATTGTACAGACGGATACCTGCAATATTGTGCATGAGGATTTTAATGTGCTGCTGCGGGAGAGTCTGGAATTTTTCAGGAGCAGAGAGCTGCCTCATTACCATAAGATGCGGCACGAAGGCTTTCTGCGCCATCTGCTGATCAGAAGAAGCGTGAAAAAAGAAGAGCTTCTGATTTGTCTGGTGACGACAACGGATACGCAAAAATGTGAGGATCCCCGTCATATGCCCGTTGAGGAAGTTAAGGCTCTGCAGCTTTCCGAAGACTTGGAAAAGGCGGTGCAGGATTGGAAGGAGCATATCCTGCTTTTGGAGCAGAAGGGCGTCCTGCAGGCAAAAATAGCCGGTATTTTGCATACGCGAAACAATGCTTATGCAGATGCCGTTATGGATTATGGGACAAGGGTCTTATACGGCAGGAACAATATTAGGGAAAATCTTTTGGGTTTGGATTTTAAACTGAGTATTTTTTCCTTTTTTCAGACCAATTCTCCGGGGGCGGAGCTTCTGTATCAAAAGGTGGGAAATTATATCGGAGATACGAGGGGAAAATCCGTGTTTGATTTGTATTCCGGAACCGGAACCATCGCCCAGCTTTTGGCGGCCTATGCCGATAAGGTCTACGGTGTGGAAATTGTGGAGGAAGCGGTTCGGGCAGCCAGGGAGAACGCAGAGGCAAACGGCATTACGAATTGTATATTCTTACAGGGGGATGTGTTGAAGGTCATTGATGAACTGGAGGAAAAGCCGGATATTATTGTGCTTGATCCGCCTCGTGACGGGATACACCCGAAGGCGCTGCCGAAGATTATGAATTTCGGGGCGGAAAAGATTGTATATGTAGCTTGTAAGCCAAGCTCTTTTGCCAGAGATTTGCAGGTACTCAAAGAGGGGGGATATCTGCTTGAGCGGGCGGC
>JBGZHY010000034.1:0-24229 GCA_041848045.1 Lachnospiraceae bacterium | reverse complement strand
TTTGATTTTGTGCCATAGATTGTTTCTCCCGTTCTTGTATTGATTATGATTATATATCAAAATCCTTGAGAATAGGATTTCAACTTTTATGATACAACATCAGTATTTCCGTTTTAGGAAACTTGTCTACCGCCCTCTCAAACACAAGATATTGTGGTTCGATTTTCGCCCGATTCATACATTTCGTGACAGAAGACAAACAGTCTCCACATGCTCCGTCATCGCAAAGCAATCAAAAGGCAGTATCCGCTCCACCCGGTAACCCCCACCCGTGAACTGCCGCAGATCTCTGGCAAGGCTCTCCGGATTGCAGGAGATATACACCACCCTCCGGGGAGCCAGCCGTAAAACCGCTGCAATAAACACAGGAGTACTGCCGCTTCTCGGCGGGTCCATCAGCAAGACATCCGCCTGTCCCCCTTCCTGCGCCAGCTGTCGCACAAATTCCGCAGCATCCGCCCTGTAAAAGTCCACATTTTTAATCCGATTTCGCCTTGCGTTGTATACGGCGTCTTTCACCGCATCACGATTCAGCTCTACACTGATAACCTTCTTTACCTTAGCTGCCGCAATCAAGCCTATGGTTCCCACTCCCGAATAGGCATCCAGAATCTGCATATCCGCCTGTAAATCCGCCATTTCCAAGGCGGCAGTATACAGCTTCTGCGTCTGTACCGGATTTACCTGATAAAAGGATTTTGAAGAAATACGAAAACGCAGACCGCAAAGTACATCCTCGATATAGCCGGGGCCGTATAGCACATATTCTTTATCCCCCAGAATCATACTGGTGGATGCCCCGTTTATATTCTGTATGATGGTAGTGATTTCCGGATGTAGGGCACGAATGACCTTCACAAAATTGTTTTTTCCGGCAAAAGCCGCCGTACCGGTAACCAGCACCAGCATAAGCTCTCCCGTATTTTTTCCTACACGAATGAGGATATGGCGTAAAAAGCCATATCCCGTATCTTCGTCATATATTTTCATTTTGAAAGATTTTACCAGCAAACGCATGGATGCAAGGATTTTCTCGCCAAGCTCGTCCTCAATCCGGCAGGAACGAATATCCACTACACGGTGGCTGTTCTTTTCGTAGGGTCCCGCCAAAACCTGCCCTTTTTGATAGGCAAAGGCATACGCAATTTTATTCCTGTAATGATAAGGATTTTCCATCGGCACGATGCGCTCCACCCTGCCGTAAGCCTTGAGCAAATCCTCGCAGTGACGCTGTTTAATGCACAGCTGCGCCGCATAATCCTGTTCTATATAGGCGCAGGCGCCGCAGCGTCGGCTGTAGGGACAGTTTGATGTATTTTCCCCTTCTACTGTCCTATCGGCCTTGTTTCGTTTCTGAGCCATTCTTTCTCCTCTTCGTTTAAATATCCTTCCAGCTTGCTGTATACCAAAGCCTGATAAGCATTGAAGCATGCGATGTCCTGCGGACTCATCAGTTCTGTTTCCAGAGAGGAGGCATCAAGAGGTATCATGGTCAACGCTTCAAAGCACAAGAAACCTTTTTCCTGCGCTTTTATCGTAACCAGCAGATTCTCACAGCGTACACCGTGACTGCCCGCTATGTAAACGCCGGGCTCATCACTTACGATCATGCCTTCCGCAAAACCGATGTCCATACGCATGTCAAGAGGCGCACGATGGCGAATGGCAACCGGGCCTTCATGCACGCCGTTGCAAAATCCTACGCCGTGTCCGGTTCCGTGATTATAATCCAAGCCGTGTTCCCAAATCGGCGCTCTGGCAAGGGTATCCAGATTGTAGCTGTGGGCGCCCTCCGGGAATTTTGCATTCATCAACCGCAGCATACCGATGGTTGCCAATGTAAAATGACGCCTTTCTTCCTTACTCAGTTCTCCCAAAGCAAGGGTTCGCGTAACATCCGTGGTTCCGTCCATGTAGGTGGCACCGGAGTCAATCAGATACAGCCCTTTCGGCTCCAAATAAGCAAAGCTTTCCTCCGTTGCCGTGTAATGCGGCATAGCTGCATTGGCACCATAAGCAGAAATGGTTTCAAAACTGAGGGATAAGTATTTCAAATCTTTGGAGCGCAAATCATTCAAATAATCCGCCGCCTCAAGCTCCGAAATACGCTCTCCTTTTTGCATGCTTTCTTTCAGCCACTTCAAAAAACGCGTCTTATATACGCCATCTCGAATGTGGGCATTTCGGGTCATCTGTATTTCCGTTTCATTTTTTACCATCTTAAACAGCCCCAAAATGGAAGGCTTAAAGATTAACTCATTCTTCTCCTTGGTCAGCAGATAGGTCTGATAATTACATTCACCGTCATCGATGACAATCTTCTTTCCGCTGATTTCCCCTGCAATATAGTCATCATAACTGTCATAATCCCGCAGCTTGATTCCGGACTCCTGTAAATGGACGCGGATTTCTTCCGTTACCACCTGCTCCTGCATGAACAGCACAGCTTCCTCCTCCGTCACGTACAAATAGGATAAAAACTGTGGATTGCAGGCAATGTCGGAGCCCCTCATATTACTTAACCATGCAATATCGGCAAGACTGGTAACCAAAGCGGCATCTCCGCCATGTTCCTTGATTTTTTCCCGCATTCTCTGCAGCTTGCTCTTGCTGCTTTCTCCTGCAAACTCCTCACCCAATACGAAAACGAAATTTGCATTGCGCTTCGGTCTGTCCGTCCATAAAATGCCGACAATATCCTCTTCCAGACGGAATCTCACACCCTTTTTATTCAGCTTTTCTACCAAGGACAAGGCTGTTTTTACGCCCAGAAGCCTTGCGGAAAAGCCCAGACAATCCTTTTCCCCAAGCTCCTTTGCCAGATGCTCCTCCAAAGTCGGCACGCCCTTTTCTCCCATACGCATCAGCACGATACCGCTGTCGGCAAGCTCTCTCTCCGCCTGTACAAAATACCTTCCGTCCGTCCATAAAAAAGCTTCCTGCAAGGTCACCAGCAAAGTTCCCTGACTGCCCGTAAAACCGGACAGAAACTGCCTCTGCTTGTCATACTCAGCCAAATATTCGCTGCTGTGGGCGTCTGAGCTCGGACATATCCACGCGCTGATTCCCCTCTCCTGCATCAGTTTTCGTAAAGCAATAATCTGTTCTCTCATTAAAGACCCTCTCCTTTCTCAATCTAGTCGATTAAGCCCAAGTGTACACATGCTTTGTATATCCCCTCTTGATCAATGTCGGCCGTCACATAATCTGCCACCTCCTTCAGACGCTGCACGGCATTTCCCATAGCCACGCCGATACCGGCAGCCTGTACAATTTCATAATCATTCATAGAGTCCCCAAACGCCACGGTATCCTTTCGGTCTATGCCGTAATGGGCACACAAGATTTCCAATCCTCTCGCCTTACTCTGCTGCTTTTCGATAATATCCGCCCCCAAGAGCCCTGCAAACAAGGGCAGCTTCAAATTCGGAAAATGAGCCTCTATGTCCAGAGCCCCTTCCTTTTCACCTACATAGGCCAAGGTTCTGACCTCCATCTCTTTCAACAAATCGGCATCTTTATACCGCCGAAAGGTTTCGCCCCAACGCTTCAAATCCAAAGCATCCACCTGCTCCGGATGGGTGTAGTAATCATACTCTTCAAAGCTTAAACCGATACTGTAACCTTTCCGGCGTGCAAAATCCAAGAGCTCCTCCAAAAGTCTTCTCGGCATAACATAAGAATGTAAAAGCTTATCTTCGGCCCTTACCTTGGTTCCGTTTAATTCTATGCCTGCATCCACGGCAAGCATATCCCGAAAAGGGCGGCTGTGGACGGAGTCCATATCCCTGCCGGTAGCCAACACGATCTTATGTCCCTTTTTTCGCAATTTCTCTATGGCAAGCAGAGCGGATGCCGGTATTTTGTAGTCCCGATGATTCAACAACGTCATGTCCAAATCGAAGCTAATGAGTTTTTGCATACCCCTCCTCTTCCTCGCGGTAAATGTTACTTTCAGTATAGCAAATTATTGCCGAATTTCAAATCTGTTTTGCTAAATTATCATGCCTCATTATCCTCTTATATAGATTAGGGTTGGATTCGGAAAAATCGGAAAATTCCAAATCTAATCAGTCTAATTTTCTCCAATGGATTTTAATAACTCAAGTCACTCACTTGAAAGGAATCAATGGAGTTTCACTATCATGCGAAATTATATTCCGGTATCAATTCAATGCGCGCCGTCATGGCTATGGAGGGCACCGACTACACTTTACATTCCATTCTGGTATCAATTCAATCTTCCCTTGTCCCAGCGCAAGATCAAGGCAAGCCTACTTTACATTCCATTTCGTGTGGGCTAAACTAGTTTCTGTGCTCATAGGGCACACCTCCCGTGTTTTTATTTGTGGTTTGCAGACCTACATTTATTATACACTGGAGTTTTCTTATATCTAAAGCTCTTCCCCCACCTGCATAGCAGGTGGTTTATTTTTGTCTGTGACACAAGCAAAAGCACGTAAGCGGGAATCTCCTGCTCTACGTGCTTTTGTTTGTCTTTTTTCTCCTCTTCTTAAGCCTTTAACAGCGCATCGGCCTGCTTCTCCAAAGCCTCCACAATATCCTCCGGCAGATACAGCTCCCCCGTAGCCCAAGCCTCCGGGTTAATCTTTGCCGCCGTAAACTCGCCGATGACCCTTGTACGAATAAAAGGCAGCAGCGACTGATACGCCTGAAACAAATTATCCTGTCCCGCATTTGCCACCGAAGACACCGTGATCACCTTATCCTGCAAGGCGGAAGGTCCCCTCGTATCGGATAAATCCAAGGCTCTGCTCAACCAATCCAATAAGTTCTTGACGGTTCCCGGTATCGCAAAATTATATACCGGCGAAAAAATCCATATGGCATCCGCCGACATCACTGCAGCCCTTGCCGCCTGCACCGCCGCGGGAACCGGCGTTTCCGCATCCTGATTCATCAGCGGAATATCTTTATAATCCAAATAACTTACCGAAGCCCTATCCTTTAATATGCGCTCCGCCCTTTTTGCCATTTGTGTATTGAAGGAGCCCTCACGCAAAGAGCCCGAGATAAATAATATATTCTTCATTTCTTTTTCTCCATTCTTATGCTTTACTATTGTTTTTACTTATGATATCATTTTATATGATATAAAAATAAATACAAGAACTATTTTTTAGTATATATACTATACTTTTTTAGAGTATTACGGTTTTATAAGAAAGAAGGAGGGTAAATGCACACTTCTACAAATCCGAAAACGATACAATGTCCCTTTGCGGCTGTGCAAAGCGTTTTATCCGGAAAGTGGAGCATCCTATTGCTGCATTACATAGAAAAGGGCAGCATACGCTTTGGCGAACTACACCGCAAGTTGGAAGGGATTTCTCAGGCAAGCCTGGCAAAGCAACTGCGCCAGCTTGAAAAGGATGGCTTGATTATACGACATGTGTACCCCCAGGTACCGCCGAGAGTCGAATATGAATTGAGCGAAATCGGAAAGGAATTTACTTTGGTCTTGAACCGGATAGACGATTTCGGAAAGAAATACATTGCGTATATGCAAAAAAGACCGTAAGCCTCAGCCACGGTCTTTTTTACTTATACGCCTTATTTCCATTCTATGATTTTGTCCAACTCCTCCATTCCGCTCACATCCACGTCAAAAGCTCCCCCGTACTCAAAGCGGACGCAGGTCCCGCAGGAGGAACTGACGCTTCTGGGCACCGGCATCAGCACCATATTCTCTACCTTCCCATCCATCTCTTTCTTAAAGCGAATGGCGCCGAAATGGGAAAAAAAAGTTGCAATATAAACCATATTATTTCTTGTCGAATACCAATTTGTATTCTCCCGACTCCTCCGTAATCTTCACTTCATATCCGTTCAGGCGTCCGAACTTTGATACATTTTCCATGGCAATGGCGGTATCCACCCATATTTCATAATGGGCCTGCTTCGTTTCCAAAGCCTTCTTAACCAGTACCACCGGTTCCGGACAAGACAATCCTCTTGCGTCTATCATAGCATATTCCCCTTTCCGCTCTACTCTTTTTTGGTGTTCATTAAAGCAATCACCGTAACCACCACAAAACCGATGGCCAGGGCAATTTTGGCATTCAGCGGAACTCCCTTAGGAGACGCCGCCAAACCAAAGTTATGGCAGAATGCCGCACCCACGGCCAGACCAAGTACCGCAATGGCAGAATCAATATTTCCCTCGCCCGCCATAATCAGCTGTCTGAGCGGGCAACCGCCCAGCAAAGTACAGGCGTAGCCCGCCAACAACATACCGAGGAAATTGAATACCGCATCCGTATGTGCCACCGGCTGCTCCGCAAAGCCCGGCTTGAACTTACCGACAATCAAATTCACAATCAGACAAGCCACAAAAATAGAGATAAAGCCGGAAATCAATTTAAAATCCTTAAACAGGATAATATCCCGAACTCCGCCTACCATACACATTCTGCTTTTTTGCGCAACGGCTCCCACAGCAAGGCCGGCAAGCAGAGAAATCAGTAAAGGCGCATGCAGCGCACCCGGTCCTTTGCCCGCTTCCGTAAAGATAAGCAGACTCGGCACAAATACCAGAATAGCCAAAATAGAAGCTGCAATAATCGGCAGGGTCAAGCCCTCCAACTTTGTCTGCTTATACGTCCTGTTCAAACTGTAACCCTTATTCAAAAATACAACACCTACACCAATGCCGCAGGCAAAGCCGAGGAAGCCGAAAATAGCATTAAAATCACCGCCTGCCAGCCGCAAAACCACACGGAAAGGACAGCCCAGAAAAACCAGACAGCCTACCATGGCAAAAAATCCCAGAACAAAACGTGTCAAAGGTGCGGATCCGCCTCTCGGTGAAAACTCCTTATTGGCAAATGCCAGGATGCAGGCTCCCAGAATCAGACCTACAATCTCCGGTCTTGCATACTGTACCGCTTCTGCTCTATGCAGCCCCAGCGCTCCCACCGTATCCCGGATAAAGCAGGCCAGGCAAAATCCCATGTTTACAGGATTTCCGAACACCACCAGCAAAGCGGCAATAAGCCCCATCAGCAGACCCGAGCCAATCAACAGTATTTTTTCATTTTTCATGTATAAATACCCCCTTATGTGAAATATATGTACTGTAATCATAGCATTTTAATACTTTTTTAACAATATTTTTATATATTATTTATTTTTATAAATAATATCTCTTTATTGATTTTTTCTATATATTTCACCTCAAAGCTTAATTTTCTCGAATCTGTATTGAATTTCCACCTCCGGCGCTATATGATATATGAAGTAAATATCAAGCAGACGAGGAGGAGTCATGATTTATTTTGACAATGCCAGCACCAGCTTCCCGAAAGCTGTGGGCTTAGGCGATGCCATCGCCGAATTTATTGAAAAATACAGCGTCAATATTAACCGCGGAAGCTATTCCAGCGCTTTTAAGGTAGAAGAGCTTGTTTTTGACTGCCGCTGTAAGCTGGCAAAGCTGTTCCACTGTACGGACTGCAAAAACATCATTTTTACCGCCAATGTCACTTTGGCTTTGAACATGGTGATGAAGGGCTTTTTAAAAGCCGGTGATCATGTACTGGTCAGTGAAGTAGAGCACAACGCCATTATGCGCCCTTTAAAACAGTTGAGCAAACTTGGCGTCAGCTTCTCCAAAATCCCCTGTGATGCTTTCGGACAGCTGCGTATTGATAAACTGGAGGAGCTGATACAAAAAAACACCAAGGCGCTGATTTGTACCCATGCCTCCAACGTCTGCGGCAGTATCCTTCCCATAGAAGACCTGGGTAAAATCTGCAAAGAAAAGGGATTGGCGTTTATTGTGGACGCTGCCCAAACCGCCGGCGTTTTGGACATCGATATGCAAAGCATGCATATCAGCGCTCTGTGCTTTACCGGCCACAAGGCGCTTTTGGGCCCCCAGGGCATCGGCGGCTTTGCTTTAAGAGATGATTTTGCCGGAAAGCTTACGCCCCTTATCAGCGGCGGAACCGGCAGCTTTTCCGATAGCGAAGAGGTTCCTGAGCTTTTGCCGGATAAATTTGAATCGGGTACTCTGAATTTGCCGGGCATCGTGGGTTTAAACCATGCCCTTGACTTCATTGCTTCCATAGGCACAGATAAGATTCATGCCCATGAAATGGCACTGTGCAAGCGCTTTATTGAGGGGCTTAAAAAAATCAATGGACTGAAAATCATCGGTCTTCCCGGCACCGAAAACCGAACCGCCGTTGTTTCCGTCACCATATTCGGCAAGGATTTGGCTCTGGCTGCCTTTGATTTGGAAAATAAATACAATATACAAACGCGTACGGGACTGCACTGCGCTCCCGGAGCTCATAAAGTATTGGGCAGCTTTCCGGAGGGCGGTATTCGCTTTTCTTTCTCTTATTTTAACACCATGGAGGAAATCGACTACTGCCTGAAGGCTCTGCAGGAAATCGCCTCTTCTTAGGCAAAACTGTACAAGATACAAAGCCCGCGGTATAATAGCCTAAAAGCAAAAAAGGAGGAGGAGTATGAAAATATCCACAAAGGGGCGGTATTCTCTGGAGATTATGCTGGATATGTGCAGACATCAGAAGGATATGGAGTATATTCCCTTAAAGGACATATCGGAACGCAGCGGTATATCGGAAAAATACTTGGAAAATATCATGAAAACCCTGGTAAAAAATGATTTGCTGATCGGCCTTCGGGGCAAGGGCGGCGGTTATAGACTGAGCAAAGCGCCCAATCTCTATACCGTAGGGGAGATTCTGCGGGTTGCAGAGGAAAATTTTGCCCCCATCGAAACCCGGATGGAAATCGACAGGGCAAATCCCGGCAAACGTAAGCTTCTGAAGATGTTTCAAGGACTGGATGCCGTTATGAACGCCTATCTGGACGGCATCAGCCTGAGCGATTTGTTGGCGGCGGAGGAGGGGGATATGTACGTTATATAGCGCTGTCCCTTGCCGCCTGCAGCATCGCCCTTAAATTTTTTGTTTTGGCATTCATCGGCAAATCGCAAGAGGGCATCAAAACAAATCCTCCCGGATTTGTCTGCATGTCCTCTACAATTTTCCGGCTTGCCTGATATACCTGCTCCGGACTTCCCTCTGTAAATAAACGAGAGGAAATATTTCCTGCATAAATATTATCTCTGCCCAAAACCCTCGCTACCTCCTGCAAGTCATTTTGTTCATCCGCGCTGATGAAGCTTCTGTTCTGCAAATGCAGCTCCTTAAAATATGCCAAATGCTTCTTTTGATTTCCGCACAGGTGTATGCCGAAGCTTTTTATCCCCTTTCTTTTCATTCTCTCATGTATGTCCAGCATACTCGGCAGGGAAAATTTCTCAAACATTTTGGCGGATATCAGATCTCCGGTTTCCAAGGGATAATTGGAGGACACGGAGCAGTTTTCCACGCCATAGGTTGCAATCAGATAGTCCGCTCTTCTATCCAGATATTCCACCATCTTATCCAATAATTCTCGAATCAAGGCAGGTTCTTTGACCAACCAGCGCAGCAGCATGCCGACCTCTATAATGGTGCCCAGCATCGTAAATGGCGAGCCCACATTTATGCTCACCCCCGACTGGCCGCGGGCTTTGGCATAATCCAAAAAGGACTTTCTGTATACGGTATACAGCCCCTCCTCCACCTTCGGTACGGTAAAACTTTCCGCCTCCTGCAGCGTCGTAATCGGAAAACGCCTGACTATAGGAAGTGTGAGGGCTCCTTCATCCGGAACATATAAAGAACCGCCAAAATCCAATATTTCACCGCTGGGAAAGTCATAGCAGGGCAAGTCGTCATACCCTTCGCGGTCGTATATCTCTTTTTGCGCCCAATACGATTTTTCCGCATCAAAATAAAATTCCTTTGCGCTGATATTTTTCTGTTTGCCCGCATACAGACTTGCGCAGGATAAAACAGGAACCCGGTCAGTCCTTTCTCCCTTGTAAAATCTGTCCATACGCTCTGCCGAGCACATCTTATCCAACATCTTTTCGCATCCTCACCTGTTTTTTCTTTCGGTACCCCTGTACGCCCATTCTTGCCGCTCCCAAAGCGGAGCCATGATAATTTTTCCCATATTCGGGCGTAATCGGCAAACCGTTTTCGGATGCTCTTTCCTGTATGTCCCTTTTGCTTGCATCCGCTTCAAAGGTATTCATGGTCTTATATACTCCATCCGATACGGCACAGAATATATGGTACGGAAATGCGATTCCCAGCTCATCATCCCGCCATTCGGCGGCAAATCGTGTTCCGGAGCACAGCAAGGATATCTGAATATCCTGCTGTTGATAAGCCCTTGCCGTGAGTTCCGTACACACGCCTCCCATTCCCGCCATACGTATCTGCGGTGCAAAACCGTATTTATAAGAATATGCCTGTATAATTCTCATTGCGGTATAAGGTCGGCAAAAGCACAGCACCACATCCGGCTCCTGCACAAAATGCTGCAGCGGCTGTATCAGCATTCCGTATACCTTATGCTTTAAACAGGGAAGATCCTTTGCTACGCCTGCCGCAACTTCCATGCTTTCATACATCTTTCTTGCATAAGCGGCCTGCCCCGTTCTTACGCTGTCCGCAGGCTCGGAAAAACCCAGTACCTCCGCCGCCGCCGAACAGTACAGATGCTCTTTCTTTACCTTAAAACCGTGCCCCACTGCAGCCGCTTTCACCATCATACAAAAAAACATCTGATGTGTCGCTTCCGGTGCCTTTTGTGCCGCATACTCTTCTTCCGTATACAAAAACCGCAGCGCCACAAGCTGCCTGTCCTTTGCAAAGGCGAGCAAAGTCCGAAATAATTTCGCTTTTTCTTTCATGCTTATACCGCCCTATAGGTACGGCTTTCTATCTGCCGCAATATCCGATCCATAATAATGGCAATCAGGCAAATCGGGACGGTTCCCTCCATAATGTACACCGTATTGTACGTAGAGGCACCCGTCTGAATCAAGAGCCCCAGTCCTCCCGCTCCGGTACTGAATGCCAGTGTGGCGGCGCCGATGCAAATAATCATGGAAACCCTGATCCCTGCCAAAATAACCGGCAAAGCCAAAGGAAAACGTACGTTCAGCAGGATTTGCGCCTTGCTCATCCCCAAACCCTTTGCCACCTCAATATAAGAAGCCGGAACATTATGCAGTCCTGCCATCGTCGAAAACACGATGGGCAGCAAGGACTGTAAGACCAGGGCAAATACCGCAGCCTCCAGGCCGACCCCGAACGCGGTCATACCGAACATCAGCACCGCCATGGTGGGAATGGTTTGTATAATCATAGAGGATTTTTCAACAATGGGTTTAAACATATATCCTATCCTGGTAAAGCAAAATATGCCCAGCCCGACGCCCAGAACCACGGATACGGCGCAGGAAAGCCCCGCTATTACCAGAAATTGAAAGGTCAGCTTAGGCAGGCTGTAAGCGGCAACAGAGCCTATTTCATAGGGCCATGACGCATATATCAGGGGCTCCGCATACTGAAAACCGAATACGAAAATGCATAATGCCGATACCAAAACCGCAGTACCTGCCATATGCGCGTCTACCCGTATCTTCATGCGCTCTTCTCCTTCCGGAATATATCCAAAATATCGTTTACATAAAGCGTTCCTACCGGCTTCTGTCCCTCAACAACCGTCATCTTATCAACTCCTCCGGCGAACATTTCCGATAAGGCCTCTTTGATATTTTTGTCCGCCGCAATGACAACTTCTGCATTTTTCTCTATCTGCTTTCTCATACAGGAGCTTACCGCAAATCTGCCCAGTATCTTGATATACACCTCCTGCCCCAAAAAAGACTTCACAAAAGGATTGTCGGACAGCAATAAATTTTCCGGACGGTCAAAACATTGCAGGCGTCCTCCGGACATAATGGCGATTTTATCCCCCATTTTCATGGCCTCATCAATATCATGCGTTACAAAAATAACGGTTTTTTTCAACTGTTTTTGAATCTTCAAAAATTCATTCTGCAAATTTTGACGATTGAGAGGATCCAAAGCGCCGAAGGGTTCGTCCATCAGAATAATTTCCGGATTGGCGGCAAGTGCTCTGGCTACGCCAATCCTCTGCGCCTCTCCGCCGGACAATTCAGAAGGGTATTTATGAATATAAGATTTTACGTCCAAACCCACCAGCTGAATCAGTTCCTTTACTCTGTCCAGAATCACCTCTTCCTTCCAGGCAAACAGCTTCGGCACCACGGCAATGTTTTCGTAAACATTCATATGGGGAAATAAACCTGTACTTTGCACCACATAGCCTATACTTCTTCTAAGAAGCTCCGGTTTATAATCCCGAACATTCTTTCCGTCGATTTCTATACTGCCTGCATCCGCTTCCACCAGCCGGTTAATCATACGTAAAGTGGTAGACTTTCCGCAGCCGGATTCCCCGACAAATACGCACAGCTCTCCTTTTTGTATGCAAAGCGAAAGCTTGTCTACCGCAATCTGTTCCTCAAATTTTTTCGTCACCTGATCCAATACAATCATAGCTTTACTCTCCCTTTGCTTTTTCTGTACAGCTCCACCAGATCCTTACACTGCCGCAATACAAAATCGAAGAAAAATACCAGTCCCATAATCGGTAAGGTTCCCAGCATGACAACATCAATGGCGAAACCGTTTAAGCCCTGTAAAATAAATTTTCCCAGAGCTCCGTATCCGATATAAGAGCCTATGGTCACACCCAGTATACTGGCAATCAGCGAAACCCGTATCCCCGAAATCAGAACCGGCAGAATCAGCGGTAATTCTACCTTTGTAAAAATCTGCAGCTCCGTCATTCCCATTCCTCTGGCTGTATCGATATACTGCTTATCCACCACCTTTAAGGCACCGTACATACTGTTGACAATATGAAACAAAGCATAGCAGAACAAGGCACAGAATACCGGAGCCGCACCGACTCCCGCTATGCCGTATCGCTTCAACACCGGAAAGGTATTGCTTAAAAAAGCAAGAGGAAACATCATCACGCAGATCAGAGCCAGTGAGGGTATAGACTCTATGGTATTCAAGAATGTTAATATAAACCTGCCCGCTTTGGCATGCTTATATACGAACCAGCCCAGCGGTATCCCCACGATCGTTCCCATGCAGACCACCCGAAAAGACATACTGATGTGATTCGTCAGATAAGTATGAAAATCCTCTTGATTCGAGGCATATTCCTTCATTACGGACAGACCGTCCAGCTGCCCCGATTTCCATGAAAGCAAAATAATCACGGGCGCCGCAATAAAAATCAGAACCTGCTTCCACCGCGTTTTCACGTGTTCACTGCACTTCATCAGCAACAAGTATGCCAGCACAAAGTATAGGTATACCCCTATGCTCATGGAAACCCTTCCCCCCGCCGAAGAAAGCTCCACAACATTCACCGCCTGACCCGCAAAAAGTACGCTTAAGCCGCCGCAGACAGCGGAAATTCCTCCGGTAAGAGCATTCCCGTTTTCATGCCTGCCCTTTAAGCAAACCAAAATAAGCAAAACCAAGGTAAGCAGACACAATATCATATAATTTGCACCCAAGGCTTCTCTTGCCGTAAGTCCTGTTTTAGCCCCTATCCTGGCCTCCGCCTTAAACATAAAATGATTGATAAAAAGAAGTACAAACATAACACTCGCCAACATACAAGCTGCGATATCTACTTTTTTCAACATTTTCCCTCCAAACAAAATGCCGACCCCTCTGTATATAAAACACAGATGAAGTCAGCATCAGCTTCTATCCTATTATTGTATGAATCCCTTGTCTTTCAGGAACGCAGACGCAATATCTTTTGCACTCTCTCCATCTGTTGACAGCCGCTTATTCATATCTCGGATTGTCGCATCATCAATCGCCTCATACACCTTTGTTAAAATCCCCGGTATCTCCGGATACTTCTGCACAAACTCCTCCGTGCAAACCGCTGCCGGACTGTATATCGGAGAAACATATTCCGGATCCTCGATGACATATAAGCCCAGAGCCTCCAAGGTTCCGCCGGTTGTATAACAATTTGCCGCCAGAATACCGTCCGTTCCGTTAGCCGCCATGGTCTGCGGATCGCTCACACCCACAATAATCTGCTCATCCTTTAAATCAAAGCCGTAGGTTGCTTCCCATCCCGGAATACAGGTAGGCTCCGTCGCCACATAGCTGTTTTCCGTTGCAATGGCAATCCTCATTTCGCCGCCGGCATTGATATATTTTGCAAAATCATTAAAATCCTTAATTCCGTTCTCCTGTGCCCATTCCTTTTTCACGCAGATGCCGTCGGAATTGTTATACGGAGAATAGCACATCCATACCAGACCGTTTTTCGCGTCCGCTTCCTTGGTTGTTTGAAAAGCCGTTTCCAGGTCCGTCTGATACAGCGTTTTGTCCACATCCTTAATGAACATCATGCCTCTGCCCGTATAATCCTGCACAATATCCACCTGTTTTTCCAGCAGCGACTGCCTTGGAAGAGTGGAGTTATTATAGGTGCCGACACCGCTTGCATCAACCTCATATCCGTGATACTCCAGTATCTGCTTCATCAGCTCTCCGTAAATCCGGCTCTCCTCATCCGTCATAGAAGCAATTTTTATCGCTTCTCCCGGATTTTTGACCGTCGCTTCCGCCGCCGCACCTGATGCCGCAGATGTTGCTGCTGCAGACTGCGTGGCATCCACCTTTGTTCCTGCCTCACAGCCCGTCAGCATACTGCCGAGCACCGCTATTCCCAAAATTGCCGCCGCTACTTTTCTTCTCATTGTGTCCTTCCATGCCCTTAGTTTTTGTTTTTATACAGTATATCCATCTTAGCCAAATATAGCCATTTCGTCTAATAGATTATACAAATATAATTATATAATTATTGATAAAATCTATTTTTCAAGTAGGTTTTTATGTTTATCGAGGCTTTTATTTGCATATTAAGCAATAAAAAACAGCAAACCAAAATGATTTACTGTTTCTTGCATTTTTTATATCATTGTTTACGTTTGGCAAACCGGGACTTATGCCTCTTCATCCAGTTTATTGCCGTCAGACAGTATAATATCCGCATTGCCGCTTACATCGAAAAATCCGACATCATGCTTTAATGCAAGCTTAAGCATATTATCATACGCTTCTTCTGCCAGCGACCATGAAAAACTCACATATATCACATCTTTGCCAATACAATAGTCGGCAAGATGATCTTCAAGTTCTTCGTCATTTTCTATCGCAGCATCGTCAGGAGCAAATTCTCCATTCATCGGCGGAAAGGTTTTTATCATATCCATAAACCATTTCTTTAGATTGGCTGAGCTTACTTCTATCGAATCATAGCTATGGCCTTCTCCCCATTCCACTTGTTTTTCATACCATTTCATAAATGCAGTCTTCTTATTGGGAGCCTTTGTTTTTTCAAAAACCATTAAATCATAGCTCATAACGCTTCAAACCTCCATAATTTCTCATTATATAGGCGTTTGTGAAACGCCACCAAATAACCCCTCACCGGAAATAATCATCTACTCCAGAGTTAATAAAAGAGCCATCTTAAATTTCTTTGTTGCCCTTACAGAGTGTAAGCCTGCCTTTGCAAAATGGAAATTCTCTCCCGCCTTTATAGCATGGTCCTTTCCTTCGTAGTTGATAACGCCTTCTCCGTCAAGTATAAAGACAAGCGCCTCTCCCGGTGCGGCATGCTCTGAAAGTGCACAACCCTCATCAAATGACATTAGAACAAACTTCATCTTGTCATTATGTACTACATCCATATTTACTATTTTCCCCTCTGCATACGGCAATAAATCCGCCAGCTTAAAAACTTCCCCTGCTTTAACTATGCTATTCATCTTATCCTCCCTCCTTATTGAAATCTCTGTATATACTGCTCCCTGTGATGTTTTCATTCCCACCGGAATGTCATTCATTGTTAATATGCACTCACCCTCTTCAAGTCTTCTTTCAAGCCCCTTCTTACCGTAGATCTCCATGCTTCCCTGTGCAACTATAAGCAACTTATGGCAGGGGTAAATCTCCGCACTTATGTCGGTATCCTTTGCCATCGAAAAATAAATTATATCATTCTCACCGATATGCACCGCCTTTGATACTGTACAACCTGCAAGCGGCTCATTATCCCTTGCAATGGAAAAAACCTCTCCAATCTTCTCGTTCATATATCACACTTTCACATCAGGATTTTTCTCCCCGAACCTTTCTTTAAGCATTGCACAAATCTCTCCTCGCTCCTTACCCTGTTTCTCCATGTGCTTAATTTCCTTATAGGCCGCAAACAGTGTGGAAGGACCTATCTCGGAACTGAAGTATCCTATTCCCTGATTCCATACAAGCAATTCCAACACATCATCAAAGGCTGCACTGTCAAGCCCGTGAATATATGCCTTTACAAGCTCTCTTGTTGCCTGACGCATTCTTCCCGCACCCACTGCATTGGTTAATGACAGTAAAAGTCTGGTTTCGTAGGGCAGATATCTGCGCTCATTATTCCATGTCAGATCCCAAAAGTTAACGGCTATATCACCGAGCTTTTCATCAATCAGTGGCATATTGGTAAGGGCTACCGGTCGCATGGGAATATCCTTCTCCTCCTGCTTTGCTTCTATACGATAAAAGTACGCATGGTACTCACCCTCCGATTTTTTCTCGGTGTAGTGCTCAAAACCAAGTCCTTCCATAACTTCATAAAGTGGTATGGGATCAAAGGATTGAATCACTGTAATGCCCTCTCCCGCTTTAATCTGCGTAGCCTGCGCTTTAAGTCCCGGAAAGAAATTACCCTGAACTCCTCTCACATCAACTTCCTTAAAAGATGAAACCTTATCTTTCCAATCTGTAACGCTCATTTTTTCACCTCCTGTTTTTTGATGACAGTATAGCAGGATATTTTATAAAAACCTGTATCTACAGATACAATATACTTATTTTTATGTATAATATATAGTAAGGTAATGCTAACCTCATATTTTACTGTATGACATACACCGTGAGCTATCTCTTAAACTCCTATATACAATAGGAACTAAGTGAATCGGTATAACAAAATGTTATGCTATGAAACAATTAAGTCATAATCAACTGTTTATGGTAAAACCACAATTATACATTCCGATAGATATTCTAAATCCTGAAGCATTACAAAATTTGCTTAATAAATAATATCGTTCCAACATACGGGTTAATGCTGTATAGATAAAACTGACACCTTATTCTCAAAGGTTTCATATTATAAATATATACTCATCTAAAAACGGCACTACTACATAACAGATAATGATGATTTTCCTCCAATGGGCAAGTGACGGAGATATCGCGTATTTTCTTACACCTTCCTTTGATTTTCAATGCGCTTGCGCAGCTCCAGAAGCTTGGCATCCGTTGAACTGATGACGTCCGCACACTCCTTCAGCTCCCGAATGATCTCATCCGCACCTTCTATTTCTCTTTTATACTTGATATTATGCTCCACACTTGCCCAGAAATCCATGGCAATGGTTCGGATCTGTACCTCCACACGAATGGACTGCTTTTTTTCCGAGAAAAAAACCGGTATCTCAATAATCATATGATAGGAGCGATAACCGTTCGGTTTCGGATTTTTGATGTAGTCCTTAATGGCAATCACCTTAATATCATCCTGTCTGACCAGCATATCCACAATATCGTAAATATCATCCACAAAAGCGCAGATAACCCTGATGCCTGCGATATCATCCAGATTATGAATCATGGAATGTACATCCAAGGGCAGATTTCTGCGGTTTAGCTTCTCCATAATGCTTTCCGGCCTTTTGACCCTGGATTTGATGATTTCAATCGGATTTCTCTTGTTTTTGATGGACAGCTCATCATTGAGCACCTCCAGCTTTGTCTTAACCTCTCGAATGGCACAGCTGTACATCATCATCGCTTCCTGAAACTGTCTTGCATAGGCCACCAGCCCCTCCGGAACACTCGCCAGGTCCGGAACGCTCACCACGGAACGATGCAGCTCACTCTCCGGATTCATACTTAACTGCATAATGACTCTCCTATGTATATGTTAATATTTTACAACAGAGCGGAAATCTTCTCCACTGCCCCGTCAAGCCACTCCGCCTCCAAAAACTCTATGCTGCCGCTGTCCACCGCCCGGGCATTTTCCGCTTGAATCGGAATTTTGGCAAGCACCTCCAAACCGTATTCCGCCGCGATTTCATCAATATGACTTTCTCCGAATACGGTATGCCGGGAACCGCAGTCCGGACAGCTAAAATAGCTCATATTTTCCACAAGCCCCAAAATCGGTATATTCATTTTATTCGCCATATTAACCGCCTTTGTCACAATCATGGACACCAACTCCTGGGGACTGGTGACAATGACGATGCCCGCCACCGGCAAGGACTGGAAGACCGTCAGCGGAACATCTCCCGTACCCGGCGGCATATCCACAAACATAAAATCCACGGCATTCCAATAGGTTTCTTTCCAGAAAGACTTTACCATGCCCGCAATCACCGGCCCTCTCCAAATCACCGGATCCGTTTCCTTCGGAAGCAGTAAATTGGAACTCATAATCTGTATTCCCGTGGAGCTGACAGCCGGCAGCATCAAGCCTTCTTCAGCCGCCATAACGCCGGGAGAAAGCCCGAAAGCCTTCGGCATGGAAGGTCCTGTAATATCCGCATCCAAAATCGCCGTACGAAAGCCCTTTGCCCTGGTTTTTACCGCCAGCATGGCGGTCACCAGAGATTTGCCTACTCCGCCTTTTCCGCTGACAATACCGATGACTTTTTTCACGGAAGAGCTTTCATGCAGCTGTTCTCTAAAATCGGTCTGCGGCTCTTTCCTTGACGAGCAGTTTGAAGCACAGGAGCCGCACTTGCTGTTACAATCCATATTGATATATCCTCTTTTCTTTCATTCTGAACGACAAAGCCTTTCTTTAACACAGATCTTCATCCAACTCCATAAAATCCAGACTGCAGAACTTCGCCAGACTGTGCAGCTGTATTACCCCGGCTCCCGTTGCGCCCTTTTCCTCATAGGCAAAAATCGGGCTGTCCACCTTGCTTGTTCCCGCAATGTCCATATGTATCCACGGCATATCTTCCGCAAAGGCCTTCATAAACAGCCCTGCCGTAATGGTGCCGCAATACTTATCTCCCAGATTCTTGATATCGGCAAAATCGCTTTCTATCATCTTCTCATGCTCTTTGTAATACGGCAGGCGCAAATGCCTTTCTCCGTAGAAATCCCTCGCCATATCAAAGCTTTCATAAAAAGCCTCATCATTGCTCATGACACCGGTAATGCTCTGTCCCAGCATGGTGAGCACGGCGCCGGTCAGGGTCGCAATATCCACAAGTTTACTTACCTTCTCGTCCCGTATGGCATAGGTCACGGCATCCGCCAATATCAAGCGTCCCTCCGCATCCGTATTCATAATCTCCACCGTCTTTCCGGCATAGGAGCTGAGAATATCCCCCGGCACAAAGGCAGCGTCGGAAATACGGTTCTCCACCAAAGGCATGATTCCCTTGACATTCAGGGGTAAGTTGCTTTGGGCAATGGCTTTTATGGCACAGAGCACAGCCGCCGCACCGCCCATATCCCCTTTCATATCATAGATGGAAGATCCCGGCTTTATACAGTATCCGCCTGTATCCATGCAAACCCCTTTGCCCACAAAGCCCAGCACTTCCTCGCTTTCCGGATTACCCATATAAGACAGAACCACCAGACAAGGCTTGTTTCCGGCAGAATCTCCTACCGCGTGCAATAAGCCCATGCCTTTTTCCCTAATCTCCTCATGGTGCAGAACCTTGCAGGAAATTCGGCCCTCCTCATCCTGAACAAAGGCTTCCATCTGTCTTGCAAATTCCTCCGGATACAAAAGGTTGGAAGGCGCATTGACAAAATCTCTTGCCGCCATAACATTCTCCGCCAAAATACCTGCTTCTTTAATACATTCCTGCAAATATTCCTCTATATACTCTTTGCCCTCCCTCATATGCCTGAAGTCCGGCTGTACAAACACCTCGACTTCCGTTTTTTCTTGTTTATCCTCCTGCGATTTATAGGTTTTCTTGCAGTAAGCCCCCATGTATAGACCCAAGAGAAAGTTATTGATATCTCCCACATCCAGCAGATGCCAATCCAGCTGTACCTTCTTCAAACAAAGCTGCTTAATCAGCTTTGCGGTATAAAATCCGATTTCCCGGTATCCCAGATATTCATCGCCCGGCTCCTCTATTCCGATGTATGCCAGATCTTCACCGACTAAAAGGCTCTCACCTTTCTTTCCCTCAAATTTTCCCTTCAGCTTATATTTAATCTTTTTAGCCTCTTTCTTGTCCGTCAAAACGATACGAAAGGCTTTTCTTTGTGCAATTTTTACGATCATTTCCAAACTCTCCTTTCTTATACAATCACTTGGGCTTTGCTGCCCCGATGTTTATCCTTGGTAATGACGATCTGTTTGTCCAGCCTTTGCTTCAGCTCGCCCACATGGGATATAATCCCTATTAACTTATCATTATTACCCAAACTAATCAAGGTATCTATGGCATTCTTTAGAGAATTTTCATCTAAAGTTCCGAATCCCTCGTCGATGAACATGGTATCGATTTGTATGCCGCCGGCGCTTTCACTGATTTCATCCGCCATACCAAGCGCCAGAGAAAGGCTTGCCTTAAAGGCCTCCCCTCCCGACAGGGTTTTGACATCCCGCACGCTTTGATTATAAAAATCCAGTACATCCAGCTCCAGACCGATTTGCGCATTTCCGGAGAAAACCTGGATGTCCCGCCTCCTGAGCCTGTATTGCCCCTCCGTCATTTTGGCAAAGCGTATATTTGCCCTTCGGATAATACGATCGAAATACTGCATTTGGCAATAGGTTTCCAACATAATATGCGCCTTGGCGGAAAGTCTTCCGTTCGCCGTATTGCTTAACCCTTCCGCATTCAACAAGTCCTTTTGCAGTCGCTTTGCCAGAGCAAGCTCCCGGGCAATTTTTTCCGACAGGCTGCGGTGCAGGGACAAAGCTGCGCTCTTTTCCATCATCATCCCCTGCAAACTCTCCCGTTTTTCTTCCAGCTCCTGCTGCTGCCTGCGCAAAAGAAGAATATCCCCCGCCTCACAGCCGCGTATCCGCTCCTCCACATTCTTTTGTTGAAGAAGCGTTTCCATATGCCGCTTCTGTAAGGTTTCCACTGCCTCTTTCGCCCGGGTATATGCCTTTTGCAGACGCTCCAAGGCAGCCTGCAGACTCTCGCACTCCGCCTGCGCCTCCTCCAGACCGCTAAAGCGCAGATTCTCTTTTTGTTTCTCATATTCCTGCAGCTGCTGCGTAAAAACCGCCTGCTCTGCACTGCAGGCCTGCTTCAAAATCTGTACTTTCTCCACTTCCTTGGCACGCTCCTGCTCTCTAAGGGGCAGTTCCTTTAACAGAGCCTCTTTTTTTGTCTTCTGCGCCGCAAGCCTTTCCGACTCCTCTTTTTGCCCCCTCCATATTGCGGTTTCCGCTTCTTTCCTTGCTTCGGCAAAGCTGCCCAGATTTTCCATCAGCGGTACCGTATCCCAGATTTCCGCTGCTCTGCGCTTTAAAAAGGCTTCTTTTTCCTCTACAAGAGCCCTTTTGGCAGAAAATCTGCCTGCCAAGTCCTGCGCTTTATCCTCTGCCTCCTCCGCTTTCCTCTTTTTCTGCTCCAATTCTTCTTTTTGCGGTGCTCCCTCCACCTTTTTCGCCGCTTGGGGATGTGTCTTTGCACCGCAGACAGGGCAGGGCTCTCCGTCCGTCAATTCTTCCGCCAAAATGCCTGCCATATTATCCAGATACTGCGTATACGCCTGCTGGTATGCCTCCCTGCAAGTCTTCCACCATAAACGCTGCTGTCCGTACTGCTTTTGTAAGTCCAAAAGCTGCTGCGCCTCTTTCCGGTACAAGTCCCATTCCTGCAAAAACAACACCGCTTCCTTCCCTCTTTTTTTGGTCTGCTCCAAAGCGGTCAAAACACCATGCAGCTGTTCCTCGACGCCCTCCAAGGCCGCCAGACTTTCCTTTTGCCGCAATACTTCCTTTGCCAATGCTTCTTCCCTTTGCAGGGCATGCTGCAGTTGCTTTTCCAGATCCTGCTTTCTTTTTTGCAGCTGCCCAAGCTTCTCTTGTCTTTGCCGCAACTCTGCATACTTCGGCAAATCCGCTTCCAACAAGGTTTTCGCCCGATATAAGGCCGCCTCTTCTTCTTTTTCTTTCGCCGCCTGCTCCAGCTGTATCTCCAAAATCTGCAGCTGCTTTTGCTCCGCCTCATCGCTTTCGCCAAGCTCCCTGTATTTTTTCTGCAGGCTTTCATATTCCGCATAAATTTTTTGCTGTCCGTCGTTTTGCTTCATGGCTGCAATGATTTGTGCTTCTTCCTGAAAGAAAACGGACAGTGCCGCCTCGTCTTCCTCCATCGCCTGCCCGATGCGTCCTAAGAGAGCTTCCGGATCCTTCAGCCAAAGCCCCTCCAAATCCTCTGTGCTCTCCGACAGGCGCAACTGCGCAATATACTGCTTTAGCGCCTGGGTATTTCTCTGATAGGCCTGTACCGCCTCCTGGTGTTTTTCTTTCAATGCCTCCTGTAAAGCCTTATATTTTTCCGTCTTAAAAATACTGCGAAAAATTTCCTGTCTGCTTTTGGTATCGCTGTAGAGCAATTTCAAAAACTCTCCTTGGGCAATCATGGCGGTTTGCCCGTACTGCTGCCTGTCCAGACCTATAATTTCAACAATTTTATCATTGACTTCTTTCAGTCTGCTCAGCACCTTCCCGTCCGGCAAAACCAAAAAAGCAGAGGCCTTTTCTTCCGTCATTTTATCCCCCCGCTTTGCCTTCCGCATATAACTCGGGTTGCGGCAGACGGTATAAATCTTATTCTTATACTGAAAACGCAGCTCCACAAAGCTTGCCGTATCTTCTTTTGCATATTTGGAGCGCAGCATGCTGCTGTCCTTTATCCCGGCGCTGCTTTCCCCGTACAGGGCATAGGATATGGCGTCAAAAATCGTACTTTTCCCGGCGCCGGTGTCCCCTGTAATCAGATACAACCCTTCGCTTCCCAGTTTTTCCATGTCAAAAATCTGCTCCCCCGCATATGGTCCGAAAGCAGATACCTTCAGTTGTAACGGCCGCATTCTTACCCCCAAATTTCTTCTATCAAATTCCGCAATATCCCTTCCTGCTCCCCATTACAGTCCCCGCCGTTTTGCTCCCGGTAAAACTGTCGGAATAAATCCATAGGAGAAAGCTGCTCTATATTTTCCGCCTTTTCCTCTATACCGAGCGTCCTTGTGCGTCGATTGTCATAGGACAGGCGCATGAGATTGGGATATATCTTCCGTACCCTTGCCAAGGTATCCGGCAGCTGCTCCTCATCCGTTAAAATGACCTCCATATAATCCTCCCCTGACTCTTCCTGCAAAAGATTCGCCAAACTTCCCTTATATACCCGCAAATCCCGCAGAGCTTTTACGGGAAGCTCTTCCAGCTCTATGTTTCCTTTTTCCCGAATATCCAGCAAACTAAAGGTCTTGTCGTCTGTGCTTTCCGAAAAGGAATATTTCAACAGCGTTCCCGGATAGCGTATCATGGTATCAAAAGGCACATAAATATTCTGTGCCCGGTGAAGGTGCCCCAGAGCCACATAATCGAAATCCCGAAACAGGCTGCCGTCTATATTATCCGTTCCCCCCACGCTGATTTCCTCCGACTCCGTCCTGGATGCCCCCGTAATGAACTGATGCGTAATCAAAATATTTCTTTCTTCTTTATTGATGCTGCAGTTCTCCAAAATACGCTGCATGGCCTGCTGATAGCTTCCTATATCCTCACCCCAAAAACGTCGAACCGACACCGGTTTAATAAAGGGCAGAAGATAAAAATGGAGCTTTCCGTACTCGTCCTGCAGACTGACCCTCTCTACTCTGCCGCTGTAAGCCTTGGCATTGTAAATACCCTTTGCCTGCATAAAAGAGGAGCCGAAACTCAAACGCTCCACACTGTCATGATTGCCGGCAATCATCAGAACCTTCTTCTCCCGTATCACCAACTCCTCTAAAAACTCTTCCAAAAGTGTAATGGCTTCCAAGCCCGCAATGCTTTTGTCAAAAATATCTCCCGCCAAGATCACGGCTTCCGGATTTTTTCGCTCAATCAGCCTTAATGTTTCTTCCATCAGTATATAACGCTGATCTTCAATTAAAGAAAATTCATTCAGGCGCTT
>JBGZHY010000033.1:0-2758 GCA_041848045.1 Lachnospiraceae bacterium | reverse complement strand
TTTACGAAGGCGAGCAGGATACAATCCGCGATGGCATACCAAGCAGAATAGTGGATATATTACCTAATAAAATCGGCTTATCAGAAGAGCATATGCTGGATATATCAAGATTTGGATTAAACAGTACGCGCGATGCGGACGGCAGCCTGCAAATACTGGTGGAAAGCGATGTGGTTTGGGGCTTGGGTGAAGGTGATCGGTATATACTGGAAGCGGAGCTGAGCGTGCGTGAGCCAGGGCAGGGCTGGAAAGAGGGTATGCATAAAACCGTAAAGGTCAGTCTCAAACCCACGGAGGAAATTCCCCGTCAGGAGCAGAGTGATGCACAGAGGGAAGCAGAGGTCAAAAGAATAGAGCATATTTTGAAGCATTCCAATGTCGTACCCGATGTGCCGGCAGAATACCGCAACGGAAATCTTCCGATATATGCCGCCAAGAAGAAGGATTTTACAGCTATTGTGAAGCCGGAAATGTTCAATACCGGCTCCGTCTGGGATCAATATGGAAACACCTGTCACTATTACTATGCGGATGAATCCACCCTGTATGTGGGGAAGGAATTTGTGTTTTATCAGACAAACCATGGAAAATTTAACTATGGCAGTGAGGGTGAAACAAGCATAGGGCCCAAGGAAAGCCTGGAGGCGCAAATCCTTGGTTTGGGACAATTGGTTCTGGCAGGATATGACGGCTCATTTCCACACGCTGTACAAAAGGAGCTTTACAAAATCACATTGACAGATGCCCTGACGCGCGCAGAAAAGCTGTTGCAGGATTTACAGCTGGAGTATTATAATCTGACAAGCATAGCTGCTATGAATGTAGAGCGCATACACAGTTTGGGAACAATCATGCTCCAGCATATCAGTGAGGGACGCTTTGACTCCGCTTTTCCTGCCGAATATATGCAGGCAGGTGAGGAGCAGGAAGGTTTTTACCTACATTATCAAGTATTCGGTATGGAGGACAGTAACGAAGATTCCTACATCAGCCTTTATATTACCCACAAAGGCATCGCCGCCGCACAAATCATGGAATCGCATCAAAAGGGCGAGTTGATCAGCGCCGATAACAAACTGGCGGATATAGATTCTATACTGGCAGACTTTGTAACAAACACACAAAAAATCCCTTTTTTGAGCAACCCGGAAATGCGCATACAGAGTGTCAAGCTGGTATACGGCATGATCCGGAAAGGAGAAACAGCCGAATACAGACCCATATGGCAGGTGAAGTACAGAGAATGCGCAGAGCAAAACTATGAAAGCTGCATACAGTTTGATGCCATTGACGGAAGCTATATCAACAGCCCATTTCTCTATTTATATGGAGTGGAAGCAGCCGAAACAACCGAAAATTCTCCAAACTTCCCCGTGAATTTCCCCGAGGAATACAGGCAAAAGGGTACAATGCCTGTACGCTCCGCCATAGAGCGTGATTTCCGCAGGGATATGCAGCCGCAGTACTTCAACCAAAGCGGCGTCAGTGCCCAGGATGAATCGGAAATTCGCTATCAGGATGAATCCGTATTGCAGATTTCTCCGGAGCTGCTGTTCTACCGCACCTGCAAAGGCACATTTGATTATGGCGCAAAGGACGGCAGGGAGATGGTATTGCCCAGGGAAAGCATCGCCTCCCAGGTGGGCAGTTTGGCAGCCTCGGCCGTACACCGCCTCCCGGGAAGCGGTGAAGCACTGCAGCTCGAAAACAAGCAGTTGGAGGGCATCAGCCTTGCCGAAGCCCAGGCCAAAGCAGAGGAGCTGATGGCTAAGCTGAATATGCGGGGTTATCGCCTTTATCATGCCATAGATATGAGCCTGGAGCGCATACACCGTTTTGCTACGGAGCTGCAAACCGCATACGAAGAAGGAAGGTACTACACCAACGGCCCGATGGACACCCTGCAGGCCACCAAGGAGCACGAGGGCTATTATCTCGAATACCGCATGGAAGGTATGGAGGAAGCCGGCGAAAACGACACCGTCAGCACATTCTACATCACCAGGTACGGCTTTGCCAGCGCCAGCCTGCGCGAGTATTACCGACCGGGTGAGGAGCTGCATAGCGTATATAAACTGGTACCTGTCGAAACCATCGCCGATGCCCTGCCGGGCGTGCTGGCAAAAGCAAAGCAGACGGTCACCACGCTGCGCATCAAAAGCGCCAGTCTGAACACTATGCCCGTGCTGCAGAAATCCGGCGTGGAGTTGCAGCCGGTATGGCACCCGTATGTCAAGCGGAAAACAAAAAAATTTGCAAATCCGTTTGGGGCAAGATCGGAGCGTTTTTCGCAACATCCGGTCCTATCCCTCGGCGCCGCATGATGGCATTTCCTGTGTTGTCTCGTTCTCGAAGAAATCCCGGACAGCGTAGTCGATTTCAATTCGTTCATCCTTGAAAATATAGATCTTGTTTATCAGCGTGTCTACCAGCGATTTCGTCAATGTCGTGGAGCTGCCGATTTCTTTTGCAAGATCCTGGTGTTTCAAATTTGCCTCATAATCGCCCTGAGCCCGCTTTGCCCGTGCCGTAATCATGGCATGGGTGTTTTTTTCGCCCACCAAGGCAATATCGTACTTTTCCTTTTCTGCCTTATAAGAGTCAAGGTCAATCTCTCCGAGTGCATATCGTTCGTAGAGCTTTCGCTTGCTATCCTGCAGGGCACGGAGTTTCTTTTCCTGCTCCGCCTGTTGAACGCTTTGAAGGGTCAGATCATCCTTACATATATCCAGACCCAGGACCGGAAGCATGTGCGCCT
>JBGZHY010000032.1:0-12600 GCA_041848045.1 Lachnospiraceae bacterium | reverse complement strand
TAGATAGGGTCAAGGTGTAAGTACAGTAATGTATTAAGCTGATGATTACTAATAGGTCGAGGGTTTAACCAAGAAGTCGTTTAGGAAGTGTTTGTTGTTTGATGTGTGGTTTTCAGGGTATGATGAAACGTTTATTCAGGCGACATAGCCAAGTGGTAAGGCGTGGGTCTGCAACACCCTGATGCGTCAGTTCAAATCTGACTGTCGCCTCTAAGAAGAATCATTGAAAAATGATTCTTTTTTTACATTTAAGGAAAGAGAAACAATCATGAAAAAAGCGTATACTTACCTGTTGTTGTGTGCGGATGGCAGTTTGTACTGCGGTTGGACGGATGATCTAAAAAAGCGGGTGGAAAAGCACAATGCGGGAGAGGGTGCAAAATATACACGGGCAAGACTGCCGGTAAAATTGATATATGTTGAGGAATGTGCGGACAAGCAGGAGGCGATGAAGCGGGAGTGGGCCATTAAACGTCTGTCCCGACAAAAAAAGTGGGCTTTGATAGAAGGGAAACGAGATGAGAATATTGTACGAGGATAAGGATATCATCGTGGCATATAAGGAAGCGGGAGTGGATTCTCAAGCCTCATCGGGATTTGCCCAGGATATGCTGAGCTTGCTGCAAAATACCCGAAGAAAAAAAGGAGAAGATTCTTATATAGGGGTGGTGCATAGGCTGGATAAACCGGTTTCCGGCGTGATGGTATTTGCCAAGAACAAGGAGGCGGCAAAGAGCTTGAGCGCCCAGTTTGCCGCGCGTGAGATCGTGAAGAAATACCACGCAGTAGTATGTGGAAAACTTGTGGATAAATGTGGACAAATGGAGGATTACTTGGGAAAAGATACCGGGGCACAGAGAGCATATCTTTCCGAACCACAGGATGAGAGTGCCAAAAGAGCTTTGCTTTCTTACCGTGTGTTAAAAGAAGTATGTTTGTCGGAGCAGGAGGAGGTAAGCCTTTTGGAGGTGGAACCGAAAACCGGACGCTTTCACCAGATCCGTGTACAGCTTTCCGGGCGGGGACACAGTATTGTAGGGGACAGAAAATACGGGGATGCTGCAGGAAAGAATGCGGTTTGCGCCGGCTTGCTGGGAGCAGGCTATCCTATGTTGCATGCAGCCTATCTGGAGTTTAGCCATCCCCGTACAAAAAAGCGCATATCTTTTGCCGAAAAAGCGGACGGGCTTGCATGGCATAAAATAGAAACCATAAAAAATGCGGGAGGGACATAAGGCACCTGCCGCATTTTTTATGGAAATACCAGTAGAATGGTATTTTTCTATTCTTCTTTTCGTGGATACACCTTCCAGATGTTATCCATTTTAGCACTCATATTCTTAAGCATGGCATCCAGGATGGTCAGAGCAACCATGCTTTCCACCACCACGACGGCTCTCGGAACGATGACCGGATCATGGCGACCGTGTATTTCTACTTCAATATTTTCACCTTCGCAGTTGACGGTATGTTGTTTTTTTTCAATGGAAGAGGTAGGCTTGACAGCAACGCTTAAGATAATCGGAGATCCGTCGCTGATACCCCCGCTGATGCCTCCGGCGTGATTGCTCATCTTCAAAATCTTGCCGTTTTCACTGTAAAAACAGTCGTTATTTTCGCTACCTTTCATTTGAGAAGCGGCAAATCCCGCTCCGAACTCTATACCCTTAACGGCGCCGATGCTCATAATGCCATGGGCAATTTTGGCATCCAGCTTATCAAAAACCGGTTCGCCAATACCGGCAGGAACTCCGGTGACAATACAGGCGATAATACCGCCTGCGGAATCCTTTTCTTTTTTACATTCATTCAAAAAATTGGCAGCCAAAACCGCTGCCTGATTATCCGGCATATAAAACGGATTGGAAAAGCATTCCTCCGGCTCAAAGCGTCTGGCTTGCACAGGGCCGATGCGTTGGGTAAAGGCGCGTACTTCAATCCCCATTGTGGCAAGAATTTTGGAGGCGATGGCACCGGCAGCCACTCTGCCTGCGGTTTCTCTGCCGCTGGAGCGTCCGCCGCCCCGGTAATCCCGAAAACCGTACTTCATGTCAAAGGTGTAATCGGCGTGCCCCGGGCGGTAGTAGGAGGCGATATCCGAGTAATCGGCGGAGCGTTGCCTTAAATTTTCAAGAAGCACCATGATTGGTGTTCCCGTGGTTTTTCCCTCAAAGACGCCGGAAAGAATCCGGCAGGCATCCGTTTCCACACGAGGTGTGGCAAAGCTGCTTTGCCCGGGTTTTCTGCGATCCAAAAAAATCTGTATATCTTCTTCGGAAAGGGGAATACCGGCAGGGCAGCCGTCAATGATGGCGCCGATAGCCGCTCCGTGGGACTCCCCGAAGGTGCTGACCCGAAATAAATCCCCCCATATTGACCCCGCCATTATGATACCTCCACAATTCTGCAGCAATTCGGCTGATTGACCTTCAATTCATTGGCACACATGGTAATCAGCTTATTGTTGAAATCAATATTGAAAAAGGTAATGCTTCCATTCTCATGATTGATGGAGGCAATATGCTTATCATCCGGAAATAAAACGATGTCCTTCGGATAATCTCCGCTAATCGGGAGGCAGAAAAGCGGACTGAGCAGACCGCTTTTGTTGTCCCGCTCAAATACGCTGACCGCATTGTCCCCGGCATGCGCACAGAGAATATATTTGTCATCTTTTGAGAAGGTCAGGCAGGTTGCCGCCGTCAGCAGACTGGCTTTAGCGTTGCCCAAGGATGGTACGCTTTGGATTTTTTCAAGAGTAGGAGCCTTATCACCCTCTTTATAGGAATAAGAAAATACATCAATGGCATTTTTCATCTCGTACATCAGGTAGAGGAAACGCCCGTCCTTGGAAAAGTTGAAAAAGCGAGGAGCCGAATTTAATTCGCAGCGAATGGTGTCCACCAATAAAAGTTTGGCGTTATGCGGATTGAACTGATAAACCTTCACCTGGTCGATTCCCAGATCCGCAGATAAGACAAAAAGATTGTCCGGCGTCGTACGTGTACAGCTGACATGAGGTCTGAAATTACGCTCGGCAATGGAACCCAGCCCTTTGTTGTAGATGCCGTCTACGATAGAGCCGATAGAGCCGTCTTTATTGAGATTTAAAATCGTCAGCTTGCCGTCATGATAGCCGGAAACAAAGATGTATTCGCTGTTGGCATCAATGGAAAGATGACAACCGCGCATCCCTCTGATACCGGCGGCGTTCAAACGGGTAATCGTACCGTTTTCGTGAATACGGAAAGAAACAATGCCCTCGTCGGCAATGGAATACAAGGTCTTTAAATCTTTGCTTAAGGTCAAATAGGAGGAATTATCCACATCAATTTCGCCTCTTTTTTTGAAGGTGCCCTTGTTTGGATACACATCATAGATGGTGATGCCCTTGGCAGCGCCCGTGTATGAATAAGAACCGACATAAGCTACATATTTATTCGACATACAATCACCCCTTATCTGCTTTGTTTCAAGAAATAGTTTACATCATTATAACTGAAAGCGAGGGCATATTACAAGGAGATTTTATTGCAGAATCGGGCTAAATATATCCCCATTTCCCGCTTCATCTGTGCTATAATGAAAAAAACAGGTAAAGGAGAGGGTTCATTGCATATTATTCAATCCAAGTTGAAAGAAGTTGCTTCTTCGGTAGCGCCGATTGTGGTGATGGTTTTGCTCTTGCATTTTACTATAGCACCGATAGAAAATAATCTGATCATTCGCTTCTTCGTCGGCGCAGTTTTGGTAACTCTGGGCCTGAGTATCTTTTTGCTGGGGGTGGATATCGGCATCACGCCTCTGGGAGATATTACGGGCGTGTCTTTGGCGAAAACAAATAAGGTTTGGATAGTGCTTACGGCGGGCGTGATACTCGGTTTTTTCATCTCTGTGGCGGAACCGGGACTTATGGTTTTATCCAATCAGGTCAGTGCGGTAACAAGCGGAGCGATTTCCAAGCTGCATATTCTGGGAGTTGTATCCCTTGGCTTGGCTTTTATGTTATCTCTGGGGTTTTTGACTATTTTTTATAATACGCCTCTATATAAGCTGTTGTTGCTTTTGTATTCGATTATTTTTGTTTTGGCTTTATTCGCCTCCAGGGAGTTTTTGGCTATTGCCTTTGATGCTTCCGGCTCCACAACGGGGATTTTGGCAGTGCCCTTTATCCTGTCTTTGTCCGTCGGCATTTCCAAGCTCAAAAAAGACAGTAAGGCGGCGGAAAAGGATAGCTTCGGGCTGGTGGCGATTGCTTCCACCGGCGCGATTATGTCCGTGCTGCTTTTGGATATATTTGCAGATACAGGGACTTTTTCGGCAGTACCGGAAATTGCGGCTCCGGATGTATCTGTTGTTTGGCAAGCTTTTTTTGCACTGATACCCCTTTATTTGAGAGAAAGCTTTTTGGCGATTCTACCGCTGCTTGTTATTTTACTGCTATTCCAAAAGCTGGCTTTTAAACTGCGTAAACGTGAAATGCGCAGGCTTTTGACCGGTTTTCTCTACGCTTTTTTCGGTCTGTTTATTTTTTTGGTAGGGGTTAATGGGGGTTTTATGGATGTAGGCACTGCCTTGGGCATGAGGCTGGTTTCCTTGGAAAATAAGGGGATTATTGTGTTTGTTGCTTTTGTACTGGGCTTTGTTACCATTCTGGCAGAGCCGGCGGTACATATTCTGACCCACCAGATTGAGGAGGTAACAGCCGGTTATGTAAAACGCAAAGCGGTTCTGGTTTCTCTTGCCATAGGCGTGGGGATGGCGGTTTGCCTGTCCGTTTTGCGTGTGCTTTTGACGGAGGTACAGCTTTGGCATTACCTGCTTCCCGGCTATATAATTTGTTTGGGAATGATGTTTTTTACACCGAAGCTGTTCGTCGGCATAGCCTTTGATGCCGGAGGGGTGGCAACGGGGCCTATGACTGCCACCTTTATTCTTGCCTTTATACAGGGGGCGGCGCAGGCCTTTGAAGGTGCGGACTTGATGGCAGACGGCTTCGGTATGATTGCCATGGTCGCCATGATGCCGATTATTACCTTGGAAGCCCTGGGGATTCTGTTTTTGATACAGTCAAGAAGGAGTGAATAGATGTCTTTTGAGTTGATTTATGCCGTTGTAAATGACGGAACGGGAACAAAGCTTTTGCATAAGGCAAAGGAATACGGCATTAAGGGAGGGACGATTCTGTATGGAAAAGGCACGGTGAATAATGCGCTTTTAAAGTTTTTGTGTCTGTATGACGAACGAAAAGAAATTGTCTTAATGGGAACGGACAGCATTACGGCAAAAAGCGCTTTGGAAAATCTGAATCAATATTTTAAATTTGACAGACCGCATCACGGCATTGTATTTACGGTGGATACCTGCAGGATTTACGGCTCCGCCTATTGTCAGGAAGCGGAAGGAAATGGAAGCGAAGAAAGAGGTGCAAGGGATTATATGTATCAGAATATCATCACGATAGTCAATAAAGGAAAGGCGGAAGAGGTTATAGAAGCGGCGGAGTCCGCCGGCTCCAAGGGCGGCACCATTATCAATGCAAGGGGATCCGGTATTCATGAAACCATGAAGATTTTTAATATGGAGATTGAGCCGGAAAAGGAAATTGTGATGATACTGGCCAAAAAAGATACGACGGAGGGGATTGTGCAGGCGATTCGAGATAGTCTGGAAATTGACAAACCCGGTCACGGTATTATTTTTGTACAGGACATACACAGAACTTACGGGTTATACGAATGATAGAAAAAAGGGAACCGCAGTCCGGAGGGTGAAGCTGAAGCCGGCTGCGGTCTTGCTTTGCATATTATTCATTGACATTGGAAAAGTTTGCGATGACTTCATTGCCCGCTTTGTCAGATACATGGACTTCCAGGGAAAGGTTGTCATAGGCGAAGGTGGCGCTGTAATTTTCTTCATCCAGGGAAAGAGCTTTTTGTCTGGTCCCATTAAAATCGATGGCAAAAATGCTGTCGAAGTCTATGCCGGATCCTTCGTCCAGAAAGCTGACATATACAAGATCATCCTCTCCTACACTGCCGTCTATAGTCGGAGGCGTGTCATCGATGGCGGCGACATATTCATAAAAGGTTTTGGACATCCCGTTAATGTTGCTGATTCGAACCTCCAGATTGCCGTTTTTTTCAACAAGGGCACGATAGGTATTGTGATCGACTTTTTCCAAGCTCAGCTCTTCATTTTCAAAGAGAGCGCTGATTTCCTTACTGGGGAAAATGGAGGTTTTTTTAATATAAATTTCTACGCTTTTATCATTGATCGGCTCGGAAATGGTGATATTTACCTTCGGCAGTGCGGTTGCGGCGTAGAAAATTACGGAATTTATCAGGATAAAGGGGATGATGTAAAAAAGGATGAGGGAAGAAAGACCGGATTTTCTTTTCCTTCTTTGCTCATTCTTTTTCAGGTTATGATACAGACTGTTGTCGGGCATAGCTTCCTCCAAAACATAAATATTGGCTATAGGATAGCAAAAAAACCCTTTTCCTGCAAGTCTTGCACGCGCTTCGTAGAAAAAACGAAAGGAATCGTAAGGTTTCGGATTCTTCGGGAAGAGAAGGTAAACATTTGCTTGACAGCGTCAAAACATAAGACTATAATTATACGGCGTGCATTTTGCACGTTATTTTAGCTGAAAAAAATAAAACAGCAACCACAGAATATCATAAGGAGGTAAAAAAGGAATGCCAACATTCAATCAGTTAGTAAGAAAAGGCAGAGAAACTTCTGTAAGGAAGTCAACGGCTCCGGCGCTTCAAAAGGGATTCAACTCTCTTCACAAGAAGTCAACCGATGCTTCTGCTCCTCAGAAGAGAGGCGTATGTACGGCTGTGAAAACGGCTACGCCGAAGAAGCCTAACTCAGCGCTTCGTAAGATTGCCAGAGTAAGACTTTCTAACGGTATTGAGGTAACAAGCTATATTCCGGGCGAGGGACATAACCTGCAGGAGCATAGTGTTGTACTGATCCGTGGAGGAAGAGTAAAGGACTTGCCGGGTACAAGATATCACATTATTCGTGGTACCCTGGATACGGCGGGTGTTGCAAACAGAAAACAAGCTCGTTCAAAATACGGCGCTAAAAGACCGAAAGACAAGAAATAGTAAGATAATCAAGGTAGATGGTGCCGGACTTAGATATAACTGTCGGTTGCAGATTATATAGACCGAGCACGACACGAGCATCTCAGGATGCATGAGTACCGAAGATCTGATAGTTACGGAAGCGTAACAATAATATTAAGGAGGGAAGTAACGTGCCACGTAAAGGAAATACATTAAAAAGAGATGTATTGGCGGATCCTTTATACAATAACAAGGTTGTAACCAAGCTGGTGAACAACATTATGTTAGACGGTAAAAAGGGTGTAGCACAAAAGATTGTGTACGGCGCATTCAGTCGTATTGCCGAGAAGACGGGAAATGATCCTGTGGAAGTATTTGAAGCGGCAATGAACAACATTATGCCCGTACTGGAAGTAAAAGCAAAAAGAATCGGCGGAGCAACGTATCAGGTTCCGATCGAGGTAAAGCCGGAGAGAAGACAGGCGCTTGCGCTCAGATGGCTGACGCTTTTCTCACGTAAAAGAGGCGAGAAGACGCAGGAGGAAAGACTTGCGAACGAGCTGATGGATGCGGCAAACAACACGGGTGCCGCTGTGAAGAGAAAAGAAGATATGCATAAGATGGCAGAGGCTAACAAGGCATTTGCACATTACAGATTCTAAAAACACAGGAGGAGAAACCAAATGGCTGGAAGACAATATCCATTGGAGAGAACCAGAAATATTGGTATTATGGCGCATATTGATGCGGGTAAGACAACTCTTACGGAACGTATCCTCTACTATACAGGTGTTAACTACAAGATAGGTGACACACATGAAGGAACTGCGACGATGGACTGGATGGCACAGGAGCAGGAGAGAGGTATCACCATTACCTCCGCTGCCACCACCTGCCACTGGACATTGAAGGGTCCTGACAATCAGAATGTAAAGGGAGCACCGGAAAACCGTATCAACATCATCGACACGCCGGGACACGTAGACTTTACGGTTGAGGTAGAGAGATCCCTGCGTGTATTGGACGGAGCGGTAGGTGTGTTCTGTGCAAAGGGCGGTGTTGAGCCGCAGTCAGAGAATGTTTGGCGCCAAGCCGATACATACAATGTACCTCGTATGGCATTCATCAATAAGATGGACATATTGGGTGCGAATTTCTACGGAGCTGTAGAGCAGATTCGTACGAGATTGGGAAAGAATGCCATCTGTCTTCAGATTCCGATTGGTAAGGAAGATGAATTCAAAGGCATCATTGATTTGTTTGAGATGAAGGCATACATCTACAATGACGACAAGGGAGAGGATATCACGGTAACGGACATCCCTGAGGATTTGCTGGTGGATGCGGAATTATATCGCGGAGAGCTGGTAGAAAAGGTTTGCGAGCTCGATGACGATTTGATGATGGAATACCTGGACGGCAATGAGCCGAGCGTAGAGGCGATGAAAGCTGTTCTTCGCAAGGCAACCTGCGAGTGTCGGGCAATTCCGGTTTGTTGCGGTTCGGCTTATCGCAACAGAGGTATTCAGAAGTTGCTTAATGCGGTTATCGAGTATATGCCTGCGCCTACGGATATTCCGGCGATCAAGGGTGTTGACCTGGAGGGCAATGAGGTGGAGAAGCATTCTTCCGATGAAGAGCCTTTTGCAGCGTTGGCCTTTAAGATTATGACGGATCCTTTTGTAGGAAAGCTTGCTTATTTCAGAGTATATTCCGGAAGCATCAATTCCGGCTCTTATGTTTTGAATGCGACCAAGGGTAAGAAGGAGAGAGTGGGTCGTATCTTACAGATGCACGCAAACAAGAGAGAGGAAATTGACAAGGTTTATTCCGGAGATATTGCGGCAGCGGTAGGATTTAAGCTGACGACAACAGGTGATACGATTTGCGACGAGCAGCATCCGGTTGTGCTGGAATCCATGGAATTTCCTGAGCCGGTTATCGATATTGCCATTGAGCCTAAGACTAAGGCGGGACAGACCAAGATGGGCGAGGCTTTGCAGAAGCTGGCGGAGGAGGATCCTACCTTCAGGGCAAAGACAAATCCGGAAACCGGACAGACCATTATTTCCGGTATGGGCGAGTTGCACCTGGAGATTATTGTAGACAGACTGTTGCGTGAGTTTAATGTAGAAGCTACGGTCGGTGCACCGCAAGTTGCCTATAAGGAAACCTTTACCAAGGAAGTGGAAGTGGATTCCAAGTATGCGAAGCAGTCCGGCGGACGCGGACAGTACGGACACTGTAAGGTTCGCTTTACACCGATGGATGCCAATGCGGAAGAGGTATTCAAGTTTGAATCCAGCGTAGTCGGCGGTGCTATTCCGAAGGAATACATTCCGGCAGTCGGAGAGGGTATCCAGGAGGCTTCCAAGGCGGGTATTCTCGGCGGCTTCCCTGTATTGGGTATTCACGCAAATGTATTCGACGGTTCTTACCACGAGGTAGACTCATCCGAAATGGCGTTCCATATTGCGGGCTCCCTGGCGTTTAAGGAAGCGATGGCCAAGGCAGGCGCCGTATTGCTGGAGCCGATTATGAGGGTTGAGGTAACCATGCCTGAGGAGTATATGGGCGACGTTATCGGAGATATTAACTCCAGACGCGGACGTATCGAAGGTATGGAGGATATCGGCGGCGGCAAGCAGGTAAATGCTTTCGTTCCTCTTTCAGAGATGTTCGGATATTCAACAGATTTGCGTTCCAGAACCCAGGGTCGCGGAAACTATTCCATGTTCTTTAACAGATATGAACAGGTTCCGAAGTCTGTGCAGGAAAAGATTGTTGCGGAGAGAAAAGGCGATAAATAAGCCGATAAATGATATTGATTAAACAAGTGTTTTGTTATATAATGAAAAACAGTGTGATAACTAATTAAAACCCAAGAAAAGGTATATTTAAGGAGGATTATTAAAATGGCAAAGGCAAAATTTGATAGAACCAAACCCCATGCTAATATCGGTACAATCGGACACGTAGACCATGGTAAGACAACCCTTACGGCTGCAATTACAAAGGTACTTGCAACCAAGATGCCTTCCGAAACAAATAAGATCGTTGACTTTGATAAGATTGACAAGGCTCCGGAAGAGAGAGAGCGTGGAATTACCATTTCTACTTCTCACGTTGAGTATGAAACGGCAAACAGACACTATGCACACGTTGACTGTCCGGGACATGCCGACTACGTTAAGAACATGATTACCGGTGCTGCACAGATGGATGGCGCTATCCTTGTAGTGGCTGCTACCGACGGTGTTATGGCGCAGACAAGAGAGCACATCCTTCTTTCCCGTCAGGTAGGCGTTCCTTATATCGTGGTATTTATGAATAAGTGCGATATGGTTGATGATGCTGAGCTTCTTGAGCTGGTAGAGATGGAAATCAGAGATCTCTTGAATGAGTATGAGTTCCCTGGCGATGACATTCCGGTTATCCACGGTTCCGCATTGAAGGCTCTTGAGGATCCTAACTGTGAGTGGGGTGACAAGGTTATGGAGCTGATGAGCTCTGTTGACTCTTACATTCCGGATCCTGAAAGAGAGAAGGATAAGCCGTTCCTGATGCCAATCGAGGACGTGTTTACCATTACAGGTCGTGGTACCGTTGCTACCGGTAGAGTAGAGCGTGGTACCTTGCACTTGAACGATGAAGTGGAGATTCTCGGTATCCATGAGGATGTAAAGAAGACGGTTGTTACCGGTATCGAGATGTTCAGAAAGCTTTTGGATGAGGCACAGGCAGGAGATAACATCGGTGCATTGCTCAGAGGTGTGCAGAGAACAGAAATCGAAAGAGGACAGGTTCTTGCAAAGCCGGGTTCTGTAAAGTGCCATAAGAAGTTTACTGCACAGGTTTACGTATTGACCAAGGAAGAGGGTGGACGTCATACGCCGTTCTTCAACAATTACAGACCGCAGTTCTACTTCAGAACAACAGATATTACGGGCGTTTGCCAGTTGCCTGCAGGCACAGAGATGTGTATGCCTGGAGATAACGTAGAGATGACCATCGAACTGATTCACCCAATCGCTTGCGAGCAGGGTCTTAGATTTGCTATCCGTGAGGGCGGCAGAACCGTAGGTTCAGGAAGAGTTGCTACGATTATCGAGTAATCCTTGATAGTATCTGCAAAAAGTTAAAATTGGTGATCCATAGACCTAATGGTCAGATAAGAGCACAAGATTCTCATGGTAAGGATTCATATCCACCTAGAGGATAATACAACTTAATAAAGGATAACAAAAATGGCTCGGTTTGTAATTTCCTGAGCCATTTTTGTTGAAGAACATATTATAAAACATAAGGTTTATAAAAGTTTTTATAGAGATTTTCGTTTCAAATGCTTTAGGTAGTTCTTTTTAAAATCTCTGATATTATCAAAGAAACTCAATTCGGAATGAGTAAATGAATTAGTTTTTGCCTTTTCTGCGAGAAGTTCCATAGTACAAATAAGGTCGGCAATTTGGAACAACTTATAATCAACAGGTTTCACTTTTCGAAACTCAACGTGGGTATATAGCGTACTGAATACCGATGTGAGAATTTTGGTAAGTTCAATTTGTCCGTTGTCATAGTAGATAATAACTTTGTCAAAGCTGTTCCAAAAGCTTTCATTGCTTCGCAATACATCAGCCAGAGCTTTTGATACTTTTGAAGTCATTGTTATGATATCCGGACATTCGCTTTTCTTTATCTTAATGTAGGAATATTGAAAATCTAGTTTACGGGTAAAGTTGAATAGAGCATTGAACAGGCGTTTTCTTTCTTCTACCAAGTTGTTTAAATATACGGATTCACGTCTTATCAGTGGACCTGTGTGGATAGCGTGATGTTGGTATCCTAAATTGGATAAATGTTCGTCAAAAACTTTTATGTTTTCAGAAATATCAGTGTTTTGATTATGTAATATCATAGAAACCAAGTAGTAGGGGGCATGTACTTCATAGGGGCCAAAGTCCCCAGACTCATCTATGAAAACGCTAAGTATCTTTTCAGACATACAATCACCCTTTTGTAGAAATTTAAGATATGGAAATGGCGGGGAAATTCCCCGCCGTTCGGTGGACCAGGGTCTTTCGACCAGCCCAAAATCAACTACTGCCGATTTGTTATATGTACATTATAATCGAAATATTCAAGAAAGTCAATTTCCCTCTTTAAGTCGCATATGTTTTATTTTTTTATCAGTTAGCTTGATGAATGAAGAAAAAGCCGAATATAACGCCTCCTTTGCCATAGAACTATCATCCGGAAAGGATTTTCCTTCCGGATGAACAAAGGCTGTTTAATGGCGGCTATCTCCTTCTGCAATCTCTGTTTACTATGATCTTGGGCTTCATAGGTCTTGCATATTTCATCACCTGCTTTGCTGCTTTAATCCTCTACCGACATTTTGAAAAGAAACCGGGACATCAATATACCGTCAGTCAAATCATTCCGATAAAAAAGATTCTTTTCAAAACCAAAATCAGGACACATAACGTGTATCCGAACAACAAACAGAAGGTCTTAAAGT